>DASVBQ010000304.1:0-5277 GCA_036375795.1 Actinomycetes bacterium | reverse complement strand
CGTCTTCGGCGTCATCAAGGTGTCGGTGCTGCTCGCCGTCGCCGACTCCGCGGGCGGCGCCGTGGCGGGATACGACCGGCTCGGCCTCTCGACGTACGCCTGGGTGTCCCAGGCACTGATCGCGGTGGTCGTGGTGTTCGGGTGGACGGAGGTCGCGGAGCGGGTCCGGACCGGCGACATCGCGATCGACCTGGCCCGCCCGGTGGATCTGCAGCTCGGCTTCCTGGCCGCCGACCTGGGGAGGGCCGGCTTCGCCGTGCTGGTGCGCGCGGTCGTCCCCCTGGTCGTCGGGGCCCTGACCTTCGGCCTGCGCCTGCCGAGCGACCCGACGGCGATCGTGCTGCTGCCGGTCAGTGTCGTGCTGGCCGTCGTCGTGTCATTCGCCTGCCGGTTCGCGGTGAACCTGGCGGCCTTCTGGCTGGTCGACGTCCGCGGCGTCGTGACCTTCTACGTGCTGGCCTCGAACCTGCTCTGCGGCCTGATCATCCCGGTGCAGCTGTTCCCGACCTGGCTGGCGACCGTCGCGTACGCCACACCCTTCCCGTCGATCCTGCAGGCGCCGACCGACCTGGTGACCGGGCAGGCGGAGGGCCTGGACGCGGTGACGACCGTGCTGGTGCAGGTCGCCTGGGCGATCGCCACCCTGCTGCTGGGGCGGGTAGTCCTCGGGCGCGCGGTGCACAAGCTGGTGGTGCAGGGTGGCTGACACGGTCGGTTCGCCGTACGCGGCGGTGATCCGCTCCCGCGTCCGGGCCCAGACCAGCTACCGGTTCTCGTTCACCCTGGACGTGCTCGGCGCGGTGGTGCTGGGGCTGGTGGACCTCGCCGAGATCTACGTGATCTTCCACCAGGTCGACGCGCTGGGCGGGTTCTCGTTCGGCGAGGTGGCGCTGATGTACGGCCTGGCCGGGTCCGCGTTCTCCATCGCAGACCTGGCGGTGGGACACATCGACCGGCTGCCGACGTACGTACGCAGCGGCCAGCTCGACTCGATGCTGCTGCGTCCGCTGTCGGCGCTGGGCCAGCTGCTGTCCTCCGACGTCTCACTGCGCCGGCTCGGCCGCGCGAGCACCGCAGCCGCCACCCTCGCGGTGGCCCTGCTCGTGGTCGACGTCGACTGGACCCCGAGCCGGGTCGCGCTGCTCGTCATCACCCCTGTCGCCGGGACGGTCATCTTCTCCAGCGTGTTCGTCGCCACCTCGTCGATCACGTTCTGGCTGGTCGAGAGCACGGAGTTCACCGCGGCGTTCACCTACGGCGGCAACTACCTGGCCACCTGGCCGACGAGCATCTTCACGACGCCGGTGCGGCGGCTGTTCACGTTCGTGATCCCGGCCGCCTTCGTCGCGTACCTGCCGGTGCTGGCCATCCTCGGCCGGCCCGACCCCGCCGGCCTGCCGTCCTGGCTGTCCTGGTGCGGGCTGCCGGTCGCGGGGCTCGCGGCGCTGGGCGCCGGGGTCGCCTGGCGCGCGGGCCTCCGTCACTACGTGGGAGCGGGGTCGTGATCATCCAGGTGGAGGACCTGCGCCGGGACTTCGTGGTGCACCGACGTGCCGGGCGAGTACGCCGCAGACGCCACGTCGTGGCTGCGGTCGACGGCATCTCGTTCGCGGTCGAGCCGGGCGAGTGCGTCGGCTACATCGGCGCGAACGGCGCGGGGAAGTCGACGACGATCAAGATGCTCACCGGCATCCTGGTGCCCACGTCGGGCCGCGTGCGGGTGTGCGGGCTCGAGCCGGTGCGGCAGCGGACCACGCTGGCCCGGCGGGTCGGTGCGGTGTTCGGCCAGCGCAGCCAGCTGTGGTGGGACCTGCCGCTGCGCGAGTCCTTCTCCCTGCTGGGGGCGATCCACCGGCTCCCGGCCGCGCAGTGGCGGCCGAGGCTGGCCGAGTGCGTCGAGCTGCTCGACATGTCGGCGTTCCTCGACACGCCCGTACGTCAGCTCTCGCTCGGCCAGCGCATGCGCGGCGAGGTGACAGCGGCGCTGCTGCACTCCCCCGAGCTGCTCGTGCTCGACGAGCCCACGATCGGCCTCGACCTGATCAGCAAGGAGCAGCTGCGCTCCTTCCTGGTGCGCGAGCGCCGCGAGCGCGGCACCACCGTGCTGCTCACCACGCACGACCTCCCCGACATCGAGCGTCTCTGCGACCGCATCCTGGTCGTCGACCACGGCCGGGTGGCTTTCGACGGGACGCTGCCCGGCCTGATCTCCAGGGTCGGCGCCGAGCGGGTGCTGGTCGTCGACCTGCTCGAGCCGGGCCAGCCCCTGCACGACGTGCCCGGCACGACGCTGCGCTCGGTGGAGGCCGACGGGCTGCGCCAGCACCTCGCGTTCCTGCCCGAGCAGACGACGGCCGCCGACGTGGTCGCCGAGGTCAGCGCGCGGGTGCCGCTGCGCGACCTGGCCGTGACCGAGCCCGACATCGAGGATGTCGTCCGCCGCCTCTACCGGCGCTGACCGGCCTGCGTCGCCGCGCCGGGCCGGGCCGGGCACCCGTCCGGGTCAGCCGGGGGAGTACAACCAGGGTTGCCTGAGGTCGAAGAAGGTGGGCTCGCCGACCTCGAGAGAGCCCATCTCGTCCATCTGCTGCTTCAGCTCCCGCGGCGGCTCTTTGCGTTCCCCCTCACGGGCCTCCGCTTCGGAGGTGAAATACAGCACCGCGGTGTAGCTCCCGCCGTCGTGCGCGGCTCCGACGCTCGCGAGGATGTCCGGCCGGAACGCGGCCCACGCATCCGAGTTCTGCCCCATCAGCTCCCGCGCTCTGGCCGGGTCGCCGCTGCGGCCATGGATCACCTGCACGAAGCCGGCACTGTCCGGGTCGCCATAGATGTCGAGGTCGACGTCGGTGCTGTCGCGGAACGTGGCCTCCCCCTCGAAGAGCTTGGACGTCTCGGCCCACCACTGGTCCTGCTCGGGCCGGTCACTGTTGCGCCGCGCTGCATCCTCCGAGGCGAACCGGGCGACGGCGATGAACGAGCCGTCGTCGGTCACGCCGGCGGTCGTGCCCAGCCATCCGGTGGCGCCGGGTGCCAGCTCCTGCGCCCATCGGTCGAGGGCCGCACGAGCCTCTCTCGGGTCGGTCACCCGACCCTGGATCACCTGGACGAACATCGCGTACCTCCCTCGATCGGCGTACGACTGCCCACGCCTGTCGACGCTACGGCGGGACGATGCACCCGTCGATACCGAGGGCGCTCAGTCCTCCATCAGGGAGTGCTCGACCACCTCGTGCCTGGTGACGTACTCCGACAGGACCGTCTGCAGCGTCGCGACGACGGGTAGCGCCAGCAGAGCGCCCACCGGCCCCATCAACGCCACTCCGGCGATGGCCGCGGAGAACCCGACCGCAGGGTGGATCTGCATGGTCCGCGCGCTCAACGGCGGGGAGAGCACGTAGTTCTCCACCTGCTGGTAGATCACGATGAACACGAACGTCAGCAGCGCCGTCCGCGGGCTCTCGGCCAGGGCGACGGCGATCGGCAACGATCCTGCGAGGTAGGTGCCGACCGTCGGGATGAACTGCGAGACGACGCCCACCCACAGAGCCAGGGTCACGGCATACGGCACCCCCAGCGCGGCGAACGCGATCGAGTGCACCACGGCCGACACCATCGCCAGGGCCGTCCGGTACCAGACGTAGGCGGCGGTCCGGTCGATCGCGATCTCCCACGCCCGCATGACGTCCTCCTGCCGCGCGGCCGGGACGAACGAGCACACGGTGCGGCGCAGTCGCGGACCGTCCTTCGTGAGGTAGAACGTCAGCGTCGCGACGGTCAGCAGCTGGAACAGCAGGCCGAGCACTGTCGCGCCGAACCCGAAGGCGCCGCCGATCACCGATCCCACGATGTCGCTGATCGTGCCGGCGCTGCGCGCGACGTCCTTGCTGCTCAGGTCGACGCCGAGCTGGTCCTCCAGGAACCGCGCCACCCTCTGGCTGTAGTCGGGGAGGGACCCCACCAGGTCGGTCATCTGCCGGGCCACGACCGTGCCGAGGATGGCCACGAAGACGGCCATCACCACCAGCAGCGCCAGGTAGACCACCAACGTCGCGACCCCCCGCCGCCACCCCCGTCGGGCCAGCCAGTTGACCGCCGGTTCGAGGGCGAACGCGAGGAACAGGCTGAAGAGCACGAGCACGATGAGCCCGCGCAGCTGCGCAAGCGCCCAGAGCAGGGCCAGCACCACGAGGACCCCGACGGCCGTCACGACGACGGTCTCGCGCAACCGCCAGGCGAACTCCGCACGACCCTCGCTGGACCGCATGACTGCCTCCCGCGACCACGGTGGGCCGACCGGCACGGGTCCGGGAGGAGTCGTCAGCCCGGGTGCAAAGGGTCTTTGGTCCTTGTCTCGCGGTCGCCCTGGGGCACGGGCGGAGGAACCAGCTCGTCGAACGCACGCTCGTAGGCCGGCGCCCGCTGGTACATGCCGTGCGTCACGATCTCGGTGAGGTACGCGGACTCGTCGGTCTCCTCCGCCGGGCGGTCGATGTCGTTGCCGTCCGAGGAGAACGCGCAGACCGGGAAGCCGAGGAAGTCGGTTCGGCGCCAGAGGCTGCGCCAGCGCGGCGCCTGCGCCGGCGTGCCGCCGAGCCGGGTGACCACCGAGTCGAGGGACTCGTCCACCGGCCGCGTGGGCTCGCTCAGCTCGGCCGCCCACGGGTCGGGCCGCCACAGCTGCGCGGACCGGACCGGGGCCGTGCCCAGGACCTGCGGGCCGAGCAGCTCGGGGAAGATCCGCCCGAAGTACGCCCTCAGCTGGCTGCCGTACGTGAGTAGCCGCAACGGGTGCTGCGGCTGGTCGCGGACCTGGGACGGCAACGCGAACAGGGCGGCGACGGCCAGCACCGAGCCGAGGCTGTGCGCGGACAGCACGATGCGGTCGCCCCTGCGCGTCCGGCCCTCGCCTTGCGGATGATCGGTGTCGAGCCACCACGCGCAGCGTCCGACGATCTCGGGCACCGCGCGCTCGGCGTAGCACGGCGGCCCGAAGGGGTGCGCGGCCCGCGGCAGGAAGCACACCAGGTCCCACAGCAGCCCGAGGGGGCGGGTCCGCCCGGTCGTCTTCCCGCCGACGAGCGCGGCGAGGACGGCGGTCCCGACCGCCGCGAGGCCGAGCGTGCCCAGGTCGATCACCTTGCGGGCGAAGCCGTCCCACCCGTCCTCGGCGAGCGGTTTGTCCGGCCATCCCCGGGCCGCCAGCATCAGCACCACGGTCACCGACGCGCCGCCGAGCAGTCCCAGCAGCCCGGCGGCCTTCTCGGCCCGGTGCGCCCG
>DASVBQ010000300.1:0-6500 GCA_036375795.1 Actinomycetes bacterium | reverse complement strand
CGGTCGTGGGGCGCGGACCGGCATGCATTCTGTCCCACGGCCGCTGGGGCGTCTCCCTCGGCCCGGGTCCGTCGGCCCGTGCGACAGTGGCCGGCGTGGATCATCCCGACACCGCGTCGATGCGCCGCCCGTACCTGCGGGAGGGCCTCACCGAGGCCGATCTCCCGGCCGAACCCCTCTACCTGTTCGCCGCGTGGTTCGCCGAGGTGGTCGCCGAGGGACTGTACGAGCCGAACGCGATGGTGCTCGCCACCGTCTCGCCCGACGGCTGGCCGGAGGCGCGGACCGTCCTGCTGAAGGGGTACGACGCGCACGGGCTCCGTTTCTTCACCAACACGGCCTCCGCCAAGGGGGCCGCGCTCGCCGCGAGCCCCCGGGCTGCGGTGGTCTTCCCGTGGCACCCGATCCAGCTCCAGGTCCGGGTCACCGGCGACGTCGTGCGGCTCGAGGCCAGCGAGGTGGCGCACTACTTCGCCTCCCGGCCACGGGACTCGCAGCTCGGCGCGTGGGCCAGTCCGCAGTCGGCGGTGGTGGCGTCCCGGGCGGACCTCGAGGAGCGGCTCGCGGCGGCGGAGCGGGAGTTCCCCGACGGGACAGAGGTGCCGGTGCCGCCGCAGTGGGGCGGCTTCCGGGTGGTGCCGAGGTCGTGGGAGTTCTGGGCCGGGCGCCCCGGTCGCATGCACGACCGGCTGCGCTACCGGCGTACGTCGTCGGACGACCCCTGGACCGTCGAGCGCCTCGCCCCCTGACCCAGGTGTGGACTCCGACCCACCAGGTCGGCGGCGTGTCCGGTGCGGAGGAGTCCACAACGTGCGGGTGACTGCCCCGGAACAGCAACGACCCGCGGGCCTTGGTGCGGAGGGGACGTTTCCTCCGCGGCCCGCGGGTCGGGTGACTGCTTGGTTTTAGCCGGCCACGGCGGCCGGTCGAAACCGGAAAGCGTGGCTAGCTGGCAGCCACCTCACGCGTCCTAGAAGTACTCAAGTTCTCGGACCACCTCCTTTCCGTGTACCGAAGAAAATACGTCCCGATCCGTCGCAACACAACGGATTAGGCCTCCGTGTCCGGACGGATGGTGATCCAGGTGGCCTCGGCGTGCCCGAGCACCCGCCCGTCCGGGTCGTACGCCGTGCTCGCGGTGAACGTCTTGCGGCCCTCGACGTCGAGCACCCGGCCGACCACCACGCACGGGTCGCCGGCGAGCGGCAGCGCGTGGACCGCGGCGGTCATCCGGCCCAGGACCATCGGCCGGGCCACCAGGTCGCTGGCCCACCCGCCCGGGCAGTCCAGCGCAGCCCAGACGAAGCGCGCGGGCAACGTGCCGTCCCGGTCGGCGAGCCCGGCGGAGGGGACCCAGGTCGTCGCCACCGGGTCCTCGGGCCGGTCGCCGACCCGGCCGGGGCGCAGCCCGAGGCCGTCGCCCCGAGGGCGGTCGGGGCCGCAGACGAAGCAGGTCGGGAAGGGGTGCGCGGTCAGCCCCTGGTAGCGGCTCTCGGCCGCCGCCGCGGTCCGGAAGCTGACCGGCAGGACCGGGTCGGCGGCGAGGGTGCCCGGCTGCGCGGTGGCGATGACGGCGCCCTCGAGGGCGGCGACGACCTGCCCGTCGTCGAGGTGCACGTCGAGCGGCACGTCCAGCGGGGGCGGCTCGCGCAGGGTGACCTGCACCGGCCCCTCGCCGGCCACGTACGCGGCCAGCAGGCCGGCGACGAACCCGCCGTTGCCCGAGTCGGGCGGCCCGTTGAAGCGCGCCGGGATCACCAGCCGCGATTCGGTCGCGCTGCTCATGTCTGTCTCCAGGATCAGATGCGGATCGGGCGCCACTCGCCGGGCGGGCGGCGCATCCAATGATGGCGATGTGGGTCAGGCGGTCAGAGCGGACATGGCGATGTGGGTCACGCGGTCCGCGCGGACCCGGCCAGGCGCAGGTCGGCGACCAGTGCGGCGTACGCCTCGTCGCGCTTCTCGTCGGGCACCCGCAGCACCGCGGACGGGTGGGTGGTGACGACGAAGCGGCGGGTGCCCAGCGTCGTCTCGCGTTCGATCACCTGGCCCCGGTCCTTGGTGACCCGCACGGACGGCCCGAGCAGCGCCGTCGCCGCGGTGGCACCCAGCGCGACGACGACGGACGGGTCGACCAGCCGCAGCTCGGAGACCAGCCACGGCTTGCAGGCCTCGATGTGCCCCCGATCCGGCGTCTGGTGCATGCGCCGCTTGCCCGGCCCGGACTGGCTGAACCGGAAGTGCTTGACCGCGTTGGTGACGTAGATGTCGCCGCGCTCGAGACCCGCCTCGTCGACAGCGCGCTGCAGCAGCCGGCCGGCCGGGCCGACGAACGGGACACCCTGCCGGTCCTCCTGGTCGCCCGGCTGCTCCCCGACCAGCGCCAGCCGGGCGTGGGGGGAGCCGGCGGAGAACACCGTCTGCGTCGCGTTCTCCCACAGCTCGCAGCCCCGGCAGCCCGCTGCGGCGGCGCGCAGGGCGTCGAGGTCGGCCCCCGGAGGCACGAAGTCGGCCGCGCTCACGAGGGTCACGATGCCACTCGGGCCGGAAAACCCGCGCCCCCGGCGCGACAGGAGCCGTGTGCACGGCCGTACGCGAGAATGGCCGGCGTGAGCGACCTCATCGACACCACCGAGATGTACCTCCGGACGATCTTCGAGCTGGAGGAGGAGGGTGTCGTCCCGCTGCGGGCACGCATCGCGGAGCGGCTGGGCCAGTCCGGCCCGACGGTGTCGCAGACGGTCGCCCGGATGGAGCGTGACGGTCTGCTCTCGGTCGAGGGTGACCGGCACCTCGAGCTGAGCCCCCTCGGCCGCACCCTTGCCACCCGGGTGATGCGCAAGCACCGGCTCGCCGAGTGCCTGCTGGTGCAGATCATCGGCCTGGACTGGGAGCTGGTCCACGAGGAGGCGTGCCGCTGGGAGCACGTCATGTCCGAGACCGTGGAGCGCCGCCTGCTCGAGGTGCTCGGGCACCCGAGCGTCTCGCCGTACGGCAACCCGATCCCCGGCCTGGCCGAGCTCGGCGAGGAGGCGGCGCTCGTCGACGGCGCCGAGGCCCTCGAGCCGCTGGACCAGGTGGCCCGCGACGGCGCCACCTCGGTGGTCGTCCGTCGGCTCGCCGAGCCGGTGCAGACCGACACCCACCTGATGTCACGGCTGCGCCGGGCAGGGGTCCACCCGGGTGCCTCGATCACCGTCGGCCGCGGCGGCGCGGGGCTGCGGGTCGGCGCCGCCGGCGAGACCACCGAGATCTCCGACGAGGTCGCCTCGCACGTCTTCGTCTCCGCCCGCTGACCACACGAGAGGTCCCGCCGCCGCATGCGCAGCATCACCGTCCACGAGCTCAAGGCCGCCCTCGCCGAAGCAGAGGGGGCAGAGGGGGCGGAGGGGGCAGAGGTCGAGCTGGTCGACGTCCGTGAGCCGTGGGAGTACGCCCAGGGCCGGATCCCGGGTTCCCGGCTCGCGCCCCTCGCGACCGTTCCGGGGCTGGTCGGCGAGCTCCCGACGGACCGGCCGGTCTACCTGGTCTGCCACGTCGGGGGCCGCAGCGCGCAGGCGGCGGCGTACCTCTCCCAGCGTGGCCTCGACGCGGTGAACGTGGCCGGCGGGACCGCCGAGTGGGTGGCCGCCGGGTACCCGCTCGAGCGCTGACCGGGCGCCCTCGGGCGCTGCCGTGCCGACGGACGGTCCGCACCGACCACCGCGACGCGCCCGGGAGGGGCCCCGGTTTGTCCCCATCGAAGCCGTCCCGTAACCTCTGGTCCGCCTTCTCGGGTCCACCGAGGAGGCGCGTGCGTGGCCGCCGAATCCTGCCCCTCGCATGCAGCTGGCTCGATCGTCGCCTGGCAGGAGCGGGGGACCCACGATTCGTGGGCCCTCAGGGGTCCTAGGGGTGAAGCCGGACCGGTCTCGACCGGTGCGGCCGGGCATCTCCCGCCCGAACCCGACAGCTCACCTCGCAGGCGTGGGAGAGGACCACGTTTGTCCAAGCACCGTCGCCCCTCTCGCCTTGCCCAGTTCGGCAAGATGGCGAACAACCCGGTCCACCTCGGCATCGCCGCCGGGGTCGCAGGCACCCTGTCCGTGACCGGCACGGTCGTGGCGTCGGCCAGCCCGACCACCAAGCAGACGACCACCCTCAAGGCCAAGCCGGTCGCCGTCGAGCGGCCCGCCGCCGACCCCAACGACCTGGCCAGCACCCAGGCCGCGCTGGCCCTGCGTGACGCGGTCACCACCGCGCAGCAGGAGCGCGCCGAGCGCATCGCCAAGGCCAAGGCCCGGGCGGAGGCCCGCCGCAAGGCCGAGCTCCGCGCGAAGCGCCGGGCCGCCGCCGAGAAGCGCGCAGCCGAGGCCCGCACGTTCAGCTCCGCCTCCCGCAGCGTCGAGCGGATGAGCGCGTCAGCGGCCAACGTGCTGCAGATCGCCGCCGAGGTGGCCTCGGGCGCCTACTACGCCTACGGCGGCGACGGCCCGAGCGGCTTCGACTGCTCCGGCTTCACCTCGTACGTGTTCAGCAAGGTCGGGGTCTCGCTGCCGCACTCGTCGTCGGCGCAGGCCGCTTCCGTCCAGCGGGTGTCCAGCCCGCAGCCCGGCGACCTGGTGTTCGTCTACAACGGCGGCGGCGGCAGCATCGGGCACGTCGCGATCTACGCCGGCAACGGCTACTGGTGGGAGGCCTCCAACCCGAGCACCGGCGTCGGCAAGCACCGCGCCTGGTCGTCGAACGTGTCCTACGGGCGCGTCCTCTAGGCACCGCACCGGGCGCAAGCGCCCCCACAGGAGTGCGGGCCCGGCACCCCCCGCCGGACCCGTACCAGGGACCCCGGAGTCATCCCCCCCGACTTCGGGGTCCCGCCCTGTCCGGGTGCGTTCCGGCCTTCATCCGGCCGGCGGCAGCATCTCGCGGGCGACCAGCCGCGACCCGCTCAGGTGCAGCACCACGGTCGCGCCCTTGTCCGGCTCCCCGACGTCGCGGGCGGTCACGGGAGCCCCCAGCTCTTCGCACAGCCTCGCCACCAGCGAGGGGATGACCTCCCGCTGGCTGCACAGGACCGCCGGGGCGCCGGCGCCCAGGTCGAGCGCGGCCCGCAGGGCACGGTCCGGTTCCGCCTCGAACCGTCCGACGGTGACGGCCGGCTCGACGGCCACGGGCACCCCCGTCGCGGCCGAGAACGGCCCGAGGGTGTCGCGGCAGCGCCGCACGTCGGCGGTGGCGGCCCGGTGCACGCCGTACGCCCGCAGGATCTCGACCAGCCCGACTGCCTGGGCCCGGCCGAGCTCGTCCAGCGGACGGTCCCGGTCGTCGCCGTTCCAGGCGTCCCGGTCGCCGGCGCTGGCATGACGTACGACGAGCAGCGGGCGGGTCCGGAACGCCAGCTCGGTGAACCGCTCGAGCAGCGGCAGGTCCCGGCCCGCGGTGAGCCATCCGGCGGCCTCGTCCGGCGGGATCCAGCGCAGCTCGTCGACCTCGGCCCCGGGCCGGAAGGTGCCGGCACCGGCCCGGCAGGCCCAGTAGCGCACCCGCTTGGGCCGCCCGGCCGCGAGGTATCGCTGCTCGCCGAGGGGCCGGCCGGGCACGGCGGCGAAGCCGGTCTCCTCCTCGATCTCGCGCAGGGCGCCGAGCAGCGGGTGCTCGCCGGCGGTCAGCTTGCCCTTCGGCAGCGACCAGTCGTCGTAGCGCGGGCGGTGGACCAGGGCCACCTCGACCCGGCCGTCGTCGCCCAGCCGCCACAGCACGCCACCGGCCGCCTCGACGACCGGTGCCCCCGCACCCGCCTGCTCGCTCACGAGTCGCGCGACATCCGGGCGGCGAGCAGCTGCTGGAAGTCCCGCAACCCGGCGCGGCGCGGGGTCCGCGCCCAGGTGCCGTCGTCGTCCAGCGTCCAGTGGTCGATGTCGGGGGACCAGGCCAGCTCCAGCACCTCGTCGAGCCGCCGACGGGCCCGCTCGTCGGTGACGCGCACCAGGGCCTCGACCCGGCGGTCGAGGTTGCGGTCCATCAGGTCCGCGCTCCCGATCCAGACCTCGTGGCGGCCGTCCGCGACGAATCGGTAGACGCGGGAGTGCTCGAGGAACCGGCCCAGGATGCTGCGGACCCGAACCGTGTCGGAGAGGCCGGGGACGCCGGGCCGCAGGCTGCACATGCCGCGGACGAGCAGGTCGACCGGCACCCCGGCTCGGGAGGCGTCGTAGAGCCCGTCGATCATCCTCTCGTCGACGAGGCTGTTCATCTTCATGCTGATGCCGCTCGGCCGTCCGGCCAGCGCGTTGCGGGTCTCGACGGCGATGAGGTCGAGGATGCCGCTGCGCAGCGTGTCCGGGGCGACCAGGAGGGTCTCGTAGTCGCGGTGCCGGGTGTAGCCGGACAGGTGGTTGAACAGGTCCGCGGCGTCGGCGCCGACGCGTTCGTCGGCGGTGAGCAGCCCCAGGTCCTCGTAGACCCGTGCGGTCTTCGGGTTGTAGTTGCCGGTGCCGACGTGGACGTAGCGCCGCAGCCGA
>DASVBQ010000297.1:0-6670 GCA_036375795.1 Actinomycetes bacterium | reverse complement strand
TGACGTCCTGCACGAGCCGGGACAGCCGGTCCGTCTCGTGCTGCATCCGGCCGGCGAACCGGCGCACCGCCTCGGGGTCGTCCGCCGCGTCGAGCAGCGCCTCCGCCAGCAGCGACATCGCACCGACCGGCGTCTTGAGCTCGTGGCTGACGTTGGCGACGAAGTCCCGGCGCACGGCGTCGACCCGACGCGCCTCGGTGTGGTCCTCGACGAGCAGCAGCACGAGCGACGAGCCGAGCGGGGCGACCCGGGCGAAGACGGCGAGGGTGGAGGTGCCGATCGGGCCGCGGGGCAGCTCGAGCTCTGCCTCGCGGATCTCCCCGTCGCGGCGGACCCGGCGGGCCAGGTCGAGCAGGTCCTCGGAGAGGAGCCGCTGCCCGCGCACGATGCCGTACGAGTACGCGGCGGGGCTGGCGCGCACCACGCGGTCCTCGGCGTCGAGCACGACCGCCGACGACCGGAGAACGGCCAGCACGTCGGCCACACCGGCCGGCAGGACCGGGGCCGGACGCTCGGCGACGGCCGGGGCCCGCTGTTCGCGCTCGCTCGCGCGGAAGGCGAGCGCGGCCGCGGCGCCGATCAGGACGCCGACGACACCGGCGAGCCCCGCGAGCAGCGCGTCCACACCAGTGATCGTAGGTGGCCAGGAGGGCCGATCCCGGCCATCGCCGAGCCGCCCCGGCCCGGTTCAGCGACTGTTCACCTCCGGGTCGAGGGCGGTTCACGACGGACTGTCACCGTGCAGCCGCCCGGTGAGGGAGACTGAGGGACGAGCCGTCTGGAAGGTGGACCGATGCGCGACGCGTACCACGAGGAGCTCCGCGCCCTCAGCGACCAGCTGGTCGAGATGACCCGGTTGGTCGGCTCGGCGATGAGCCGGGCGTCGACGGCCCTGCTCGACGCCGACCTGACCCTCGCCGAGAGCGTCATCGCCGCCGATGACGCAGTGGACGCGCTGCGCGACGAGCTGGACGCCCGAGCCTTCGACCTGCTCGCCCGCCAGCAGCCCGTCGCGAGCGACCTGCGCACCATCGTGACCAGCCTGCGGATGAGCGGCGACCTGGAGCGGATGGGCGACCTGGCCCGGCACGTGGCGCGGGTCGCGCGGCGGCGCTACCCGGAGTCGGCCGTGCCGGCGGAGCTGCGCGCCACCATCGTCGAGATGAGCCAGGTGGCGCAGCGCATCGTCGCCAAGGCGGGCAGCGTCATCGCGACCCATGACGTCGCGGCGGCCCTGGAGCTCGAGCGCGACGACGACGAGATGGACCGGCTGCACCGCGCGCTGTTCACGGCGCTGCTGGACAAGAGCTCGCCGTACGGCGTGGAGCAGGCCGTCGACGTCACCTCGATCGGGCGCTACTACGAGCGGTTCGCCGACCACGCCGTCTCGGTGGCCCGGCGAGTCGTCTACCTCGTCACCGGGCAGCTGCCCGAGCAGGTGACCGAGAACGTCTAGCGTCCCTGGTTCTTGACCGCCTCGATCGACGCCGCGGCGGCCTCCGGGTCGAGGTACTCGCCGCCCAGGGTCAGCGGGCGCATCTGCTGGTCCAGCCGGTAGAGCAGCGGGATGCCGGTCGGGATGTTCAGCCCGGCGATGTCCTGGTCGGAGATGCCGTCGAGGTGCTTGACCAACGCCCGCAGCGAGTTGCCGTGCGCTGCGACGAGCACGGTGCGGTTCGCCCGCAGGTCGGGGACGATCGCGTCGTACCAGTAGGGCAGCATCCGCTCGACCACGTCCTTGAGGCACTCGGTCCGCGGCAGGATCTCGCCCGGCAGGTCCGCGTACGTCGGGTCGCCGACCTGTGACCACTCGTCGTCGTCGGCCAGCGGCGGCGGGGGCGTGTCGTAGGACCGGCGCCAGAGCATGAACTGCTCCTCGCCGAACTCCTCGAGCGTCTGCTTCTTGTCCTTGCCCTGCAGCGCCCCGTAGTGCCGCTCGTTGAGCCGCCAGCTGCGGCGCACCGGCAGCCACATCCGGTCGGCGGCGTCGAGGGCGATCTGGGCCGTCTCGATGGCCCGGCGCATCACCGACGTGTGGAGCACGTCGGGCAGCAGGCCGCGCTCGACGAGCAGCTCGCCACCGCGCCGGGCCTCCTCGCGGCCCAGCTCGGTCAGGCCGACGTCGACCCAGCCGGTGAACAGGTTCTTCTCGTTCCAGTCGCTCTGGCCGTGGCGGAGCAGCACGAGGGTGTACGTCGCGTCAGCGCTCATGCGCCGAAGCCTGCCAGAAACTCGGTGTGGGGCTGTCGGGGCGTCCGCGTACCGTCGGCTCGATGAGGTCGGTACGGGGAGCGCTCGCGGACACGGTGTCCGGCCTGCCCAGGCAGTTCTGGTGGCTGTGGACCGGCACGCTGGTGAACCGGGCCGGGGCCTTCGTGCTGCCGTTCCTCGCGATCTACCTCACCCGGTCCCTCGACTACTCCACGTCGTTCGCCGGTCTCGTCCTCGGCGCGTTCGGGCTCGGCAGCATGGCCGCGAGCATCATCGCCGGAGTCCTGGCCGACCGCTGGGGGCGTCGGCCGGTGCTGCTGTGGTCCCAGGTCGCCACCGCGCTGACCCTGCTGGCGCTGGGCTTCCTCACGTCCGCCGGGGTCGTGCTCGTCCTCTCCACGCTCTTCGGGATCTTCAGCAACGCGTCGCGCCCTGCCTACTCCGCGATGATGGCCGACATCGTCCCGTCGCGGGACCGGGTGCGTGCCTTCTCGCTGCACTACTGGGCGGTCAACCTCGGCTTCGCGGTCGCCGCCGTGCTCGGTGGTCTGCTCGCCACGTCCGGCTATCGCACGCTGTTCGTGGTCGACGCGACGACGACGCTGGTGTTCGCGGTCCTCGTCTACCTGCGGGTGCCGGAGTCGCACCCCGGCCTGCGCACCGGCGGCGAGCCCGCCGAGGGCCACGGGGCGGCCCCCGGGTCGATGCTCGACGTCCTGCGCGACCGTGTGTTCATGACGTTCATGCTGCTGACGTTCGCGTTCGCGGTCGTGTTCATGCAGCACCTGTCCACGCTGCCCGTGCAGATGGTCGACGACGGGCTGAAGCCGTCGCAGTACGGCGTGGTCATCTCGCTCAACGCGATCCTGATCGTCCTCGTGACGGTGCCGGTGACGCGTTTCCTCCAGCGCTCCCCCGCACCAGCGGTGCTGGCCCTGAGCGGGCTCTTCGTCGGCATCGGGTTCGGGTCGACAGCATTGGCGAGCAGCATGCCTGCCTACGCCGCGACGGTGGTGCTCTGGACGATCGGTGAGCTCATCGGGTCGGCGGTCGGCCCGGCCGTGGTGGCCGACCTGTCGCCGGCCTCCATGCGCGGTCGCTACCAGGGGGCGTTCACGTTCACGTTCAGCGTGGCCGCGCTCGTCGCGCCGGTCGGCGGCGGGGCGGTCTACGACCACCTCGGGGGCACCGCGCTCTGGGTCGGCTGCGGGCTGGTCTCGCTGGCCGGCGCGGCCGGCCACCTGCTGGCCGGTCCGGCGCGCGCTCACCGACTGGCCGAGCTGCGCACCGCCGAGCACCGGCCGACCATGGCGGTGCCGGCGCCCGCTCCGGCCACGCAGGAGGAGGCGGACGAGGCGGTCCGCTAGCGCGAGGTCTCGGACGGGTCGCC
Source organism: Actinomycetes bacterium (assembly GCA_036375795.1). Taxonomy (GTDB): domain Bacteria; phylum Actinomycetota; class Actinomycetes; order JACCUZ01; family JACCUZ01; genus DASVBQ01. The sequence continues at coordinate 3,069 of DASVBQ010000297.1, read as the reverse complement.
GGCGCCGCCCGGGGCGAGGTGCGGGAAGGCCGCGAGGTTGTACGTCGGCTCACCGCGGGAGAGCCGCCACTCCCACTCCTTGCGGATCGCGGTCGAGAAGCCGAGCTCCAGCAGCGTGTTGAACGACGAGTCGGCCGCCTCCAGCACCGAGCCGAGCAGCCGGTCCACCTCGTCCGCGGTCACGGCGTGCAGCGGCAGCCGGCCGCTGAGGTAGATGTCCCCGAGGTGGTCGAGCGCGAAGGCCACGGCGTAGAGCTTGGTGTTCCGCTCGAGCATCCAGCGGTAGACCGCCTCGTTGTTCTCGTCCGGTCGGCGGGCCACGAACGCGTTGATCGACAGGCTGTGCGCGCCTACGACGAGACTGCAGGTCGTCTTCAGCTTGCGCTCGCCCGGGAGGGTCACGACGAACGTGCCCTCGGTCGGCTCCTCGTGATCCAGGCCGCTGTCGCGCAGTGCGCCGCGCAGGGCGCGGCCGACCTCCACCTGCGGCGAGCCGGTCACCGGTTGACCGCGAGCGAGGCGGGCTGCGAGCGCTCCGCCAGCACGTCGGCGTAGACGTCCAGCATCCCGGCCGCCGTGGCCCCCCAGCCGAAGCGCGCCGCGTGCTCCACGGCGCCGCGGCCGAGCGCGGACCGGAGCGCGGGGTCCCCGGCGAGCTCGGCGAGCACCCTCGCGTAGTCGTCCGGGTCGTGCCCCTCGACCAGCAGCCCGGACTCGCGGTCGGCGACGGCCGTGTGCAGCCCGCCGACGGAGGCAGCCACGACCGGGGTGCCGCAGGCCTGCGACTCGATCGCGACCAGGCCGAAGGACTCGCTGTACGACGGGACGACGGTCACGTCGGCCGCGCGGTACCACTGGGGCAGGGCCTCCTGCGGCACCGGGTCGACGAAGCGCATCACATCGGTGAGGCCGAGGTCGGCGGCCAGCGCCTGGAGGGCTCGGGGGTGGGCGAGCCCGCTGCCGGACGGGCCGCCGACGACCGCCACAACCAGCCGGTCGCGCAGGGACGGCTGCAGCCGCAGCAGCCGGGCGGCCGCCCGCAGGAGCACGTCGGGCGCCTTCAGCGGCTGGATCCGACCGACGAAGAGCATGAGGTACGCGTCGTCGGCGACCCCCAGGGCGCGTCGGGCGGTGGCCTGCGGCCCGGGCGAGAAGACGTCGAGGTCCACGCCGGGCGGCACGGTCACGACCTGGTCCGGATGGGCGTCGTAGAGGTCGACCAGCTGCCGGCCCTCCTCGTCGGTGTTCGCGACGAGTCGGTCGGCGACGTCGACGACCTGGCTCTCACCGATCGCCCGGGCCACCGGCTCCGGGGCGTCGCCCTCGGCGAGGGTGAGGTTCTTGACCTTCGCCATCGTGTGCATCGAGTGGATGAGCGGCACGTCCCAGCGCTCCGCGGCCAGCCAGGCCACCTGGCCGGACAGCCAGTAGTGGGAGTGGACCAGGTCGTACCACCCGGGCTCCCGGGCCGCCTCGATCCGCATCAGCCCTGAGGTGAACGCGCACAGCTGGCCGGGGAGGTCCTCCTTCGCCAGGCCCTCGAAGGGCCCCGCTGTGACGTGCCGGACGGTCACGCCCGGGGCCAGCTCCACCACCGGCGGGAGCCCCGAGCTGGTCGACCGGGTGATCACGTCGACCTCGACGCCCAGAGCCGCCAGGCGGCGGGAGAGCTCGACGACGTACACGTTCATCCCACCGGCGTCACCGGTGCCCGGCTGGTCGAGAGGGGACGTGTGCACCGTCACCATCGCGACACGCCGCGGCAGGCTGCGGCGACGCCGCATCAGGCTCATGCTCACTCGGGTGCACCTCCGAAGGGGTTAGAACCGCGGGCCATCGTGCCCGATTCCCTCCGGGGCAACCGAACGGAGGCAGGCCGTCTCACCGGAGCGTGTTTGGATGCCCCTCATGGACAGGGGAACCGCGGTCGTGACGGGGGCCAGCAGCGGCATCGGGGCGGCCACCGCCCGCCGGCTGGCCGCGGAGGGGTTCTCGGTCGTGGCGGCGGCCCGGCGGCGGGACCGCCTCGACGCGCTGTGCGCCGAGATCGGCGCCCGCCCGGTGACCCTCGACGTCACCTCCGCCGAGTCGGTGGCCGGGCTGGCCGCCGAGGTCCCGGAGGCCACGGTGCTGGTGAACAACGCCGGCATGGCGCTCGGGATGGACCCGGTGGCGGACGCCGACCCCGACGAGTGGCGGCAGATGTACGAAGTGAACGTCATCGGCGCGCTGCGCATGAGCCAGGCGCTGCTCCCCGCGCTCGTCGCGAGCGGGCGGGGGCACATCGTGGTCATGGGCTCGACGGCCGGCCGGGTCGTCTACGAGGGCGGCGGCGGCTACGCGGCCGCCAAGCACGCCGAGGCGGCGCTCGCCGAGACCCTGCGGCTGGAGCTCAACGGCCAGCCGGTGCGCGTCACCGAGATCGCCCCCGGCATGGTCGCCACCGACGGGTTCGCACTCACCCGGTTCCGGGGCGACGCGGCCCGGGCGGCGAAGGTCTACGAAGGAGTGGACGCCCCGCTCACCGCCGAGGACATCGCCGACTGCGTGGCCTGGTGCGTGACCCGGCCCGCGCACGTCGACGTCGACCTGCTGGTCGTACGCCCGCTCGCCCAAGCCGCGCAGCACAAGGTGCACCGCCGGCCGACGCCCTGATCAGGCCGCCAGCGCGGACTGGAACGCGGCGTACGCGTCCGGGCCGAACAGCACGAAGCGCACCTCGCGGACCGACCTCGCCTGGTGCTCCCGGACCGTGGCGACCGCGATCCGTGCGGCGTCGTCCAGTGGCCAGCCGTAGACCCCAGCGGACACGGCGGGGAACGCGACCGAGCCGGCACCCAGCTCCTCGGCCACGCGCAGCGACTCGCGGTAGGCCGACGCGAGCACGTGCGAGCGGTCCTCGCTGCGGGAGTACACGGGGCCGACCGTGTGGATGACCCAGCGCGCCGGCAGCCGGCCGGCCGTCGTCGCGACCGCCTGACCGGCCGGCAGCCCGTCCGGCAGCGACGTGCTCCGAAGCTCGCGGCAGGCGGCCAGGATCTCGGGGCCGCCCCGCGAATGGATCGCCCC
>DASVBQ010000214.1:0-19222 GCA_036375795.1 Actinomycetes bacterium | reverse complement strand
TCGTGTGCTCGAGCGCCGACGAGGTGGGGCACGCGCTCGACCAGCTCGGGTCGCCGTACGTCGTCAAGCACGACGGTCTCGCCGCCGGCAAGGGTGTCGTGGTGACCGACGATCGGGCGGCCGCCCTCGCCCACGCCGCATCCTGCGACCGGGTCGTGGTCGAGGAGTTCCTCGACGGGCCGGAGGTGTCGATCTTCGCGGTGACGGACGGCACGACTGTGCGCCCGCTCGCGCCGGCGCAGGACTTCAAGCGGGTGGGCGACGGCGACACCGGCCCGAACACCGGCGGCATGGGTGCCTACTCGCCGCTCCCGTGGGCGCCCGACGGCCTGGTCGACGAGGTCGTCGCGACCGTGCTGCAGCCGACGGTCGACGAGATGGCGCGCCGCGGGACGCCGTTCGGCGGGTTGCTGTACGCCGGGCTCGCGCTCACCCCGCGCGGCGTCCGGGTCATCGAGTTCAACGCACGCTTCGGCGACCCGGAGACCCAGGTCGTGCTGGCCCGGCTCCGCACGCCGCTCGGCTCGCTGCTGCACGCCGCGGCCACCGGGCGGCTGGCCGAGGTCGGTCACCTGACGTGGACCGGGGACGCGGCAGTCACCGTGGTCGTGGCGTCCAAGGGCTACCCCGAGGCGCCGCGGACCGGCGACCCGGTGGAGGGCCTGGCCGAGGCGGCCGCGGTCGACGGGGTGTCCGTGCTGCACGCCGGGACCGCCCTCGACGGGTCCGGCCGGGTCGTCTCCAGCGGCGGCCGCGTGCTGTCCGTCGTCGGCACCGGGCCCGACGTGCCGACGGCGCGGGACCGGGCGTACGTCGCGGTCAGCCTGATCCGCCTCGACGGCGGCCACCACCGCACCGACATCGCGTCGGGCATCGGATGAGCCAGCGCGAGGTCCTCACCTGGGAGACACCGGGGAGACGCTGCGGCTGGTCCGGGAGTTCTGCGGCGACCGACTTCCCTGGTCGAGCGAGCCGCCGGTGACCGCTGCGGGACAATCGTCGGCGTGAGCGCGACTCCCCCGGTGGTCCCCGACGTCCTCGCCGCGCGGTACGCCAGCGCCGAGATGGCCCGCATCTGGTCACCGGAGCACAAGGTGGTGCTGGAGCGACGGCTCTGGCTCGCGGTCCTCACCGCGCAGCGCGACCTCGGCGTCGACGTCCCGGACGGGGTGGTCGAGGCGTACGAGAAGGTCGTCGACACCGTCGACCTCGACTCGATCCGACGCCGGGAGGCGGTCACCCGCCACGACGTGAAGGCGCGCATCGAGGAGTTCTCGGCGCTGGCCGGACACGAGCACGTGCACAAGGGGATGACCAGCCGCGACCTGACCGAGAACGTCGAGCAGCTGCAGGTGCGCACGGCGCTGACGCTGCTGCGCGACCGGGCGGTGGCCGCGCTCGCCCGGCTGTCCCGGCTGGCGGTCGAGCACGCGGACCTGGTGATGGCCGGGCGCAGCCACAACGTCGCCGCGCAGGCCACCACCCTCGGCAAGCGATTCGCCTCGGCCGCGGAGGAGCTGCTGCTGGCGGTCGAGCGGCTCGAGTCGCTGCTCGAGCGTTACCCGCTGCGTGGCATCAAGGGGCCGGTCGGCACCGCGCAGGACCAGCTGGACCTGCTGGCGGGAGATGCCACCAGGCTGGCGGAGCTGGAGGAGCGGGTCGCCGCGCACCTCGGCTTCGCGCGGGTCATGACCAGCGTCGGGCAGGTCTACCCGCGGTCGCTGGACTTCGACGTGGTCTCGGCACTGGTGCAGCTCGCCGCCGGGCCGTCCAGCCTGGCCACGACGATCCGGCTGATGGCCGGGCAGGAGCTGGTGACCGAGGGCTTCCGTCCCGGCCAGGTCGGCTCCAGCGCGATGCCGCACAAGATGAACACCCGGTCCTGCGAGCGGGTCAACGGGCTCGCGGTCGTGCTGCGTGGCTACCTGTCGATGGTCGGCGAGCTGGCCGGCGACCAGTGGAACGAGGGGGACGTCTCCTGCTCGGTCGTGCGCCGGGTGGCGCTGCCGGACGCGTTCTTCGCCGCGGACGGGCTGTTCGAGACATTCCTGACCGTGCTGGACGAGTTCGGGGCGTACCCAGCCGTCGTCGCCCGCGAGCTCGACCGCTACCTGCCGTTCCTCGCCACGACCAAGGTGCTGATGGCGGCGGTCCGCGCCGGCGTCGGGCGGGAGCAGGCACACGAGGCGATCAAGGAGCACGCGGTGGCTGTCGCGCTGGCCATGCGCGAGCAGGGGGCAGCCGACAACGACCTGTTCGACCGACTGGCCGCCGACCCCCGGCTCGGCCTGGACCGGGCGCAGCTCGACGCGCTGGTCGCCGACGCCACGACCTTCACCGGGGCGGCCGGTGCGCAGGTCGCAACGGTCGTGGCGCGGGTCGAGGACCTCGTCGCCCGCTACCCGCAGGCCGCGGCGTACGACCCGGAGCCGATCCTCTAGCGGTCAGGTCTCGCGGTAGAGGCCCTGCGCATACTGCGGGCCGTAGTAGCGCTCCAGCTCCTCGAGGCTGGCCTCGGCCCGCTCGAGGGTGCGGGCGATGACCGCCCGGGACGGCAGGTCGTCGGCGTCCCAGCTCTGCGGGTCCCACAGGCTCGACCGCAGGAACGCCTTCGCGCAGTGGTAGAAGACCTGCTCCACGTCGACGACCAGGGCGAGCGCCGGCCGGTGCCCCTGCACGACCATGTCGTCGAGGAACGGGGCGTCGCGCACCAGCCGGGCCCGGCCGTTCACGCGCAGCGTGTCGGCGCGGCCGGGCACCAGGAAGATCAGGCCGACGTGCGGGTTGGACAGCACGTTGCGCCAGCCGTCGGCCCGCCGGTTGCCGGGGCGCTCGGGGATGGCGATCGTCGTGTCGTCGAGGACCACGGTGAAGCCGGCCGGGTCCCCCTTGGGCGAGACGTCACACGTCCCGTCCGCCGCCGAGGTCGCGACGAGGCAGAACGGTGAGGCGGCCAGCCAGGCGCGGTCGAGGTCGTGCAGCGTGCTCCGTTCCTTGCCCGTCGCCCGGGCGGTGGGCTCGCCGAGCAGCTCGCGCAGCTCGGCCTCGGTCGTGATCTCGGTCCACGGTCGGGTCATGCTCCGACGTCCTCCTTGGTGCGCACAGGCGTCGATCATGACGCGGTGAACCGGTCGAGCGACCAGCGGACGGTGTCGGCGACGTCGGTGACCGGGTAGCGCACCTCACGAACCACCCGGTCAGCCCCGACCAGGAGCACGACGCGGCGCAGCCGGACCGCTCCGCCTGCCCGGAACGTGGGCAGGCGGAGCGCGGCCGCGACGTGCAGGTCGGCGTCGGAGAGCAGCGGGAACGGAACACCCTCGGCGTGGGCGAACTCCTGCTGCTCGTCGGGGCGCTGGGTGGACAGCCCGTGCACCGCCACCCCGGCGGCGGCGAACTCCGGGTACGCGTCACGGAAGAGCCGGTTCTCGAGCGTGCATCCGATCGCACCGGGGATGTCGGACCAGCCCCGCGGCAGCGGCGTCGGCGTGCCGGTCGCCGGGTAGCCGAACAGCACCGTGCCCCGCGACCCCGCCGACACCACGTCGACGGTGCCGCCGGCGGTCGACGGCAGCCCCAGTCCGTCCGGGACGCGCTGCCCGACGAGACCGTGGACCCGGCACACCTCCGCGGCCCCGTCGTAGCTGGTCGCGGCCAGCCTCCCGTCGCCGAGCACCCACTGGTCGCCCCAGTCCTGCAGCGCGACGAGGACCGGCAGGAACGCTCGGCCGGCTGCCGTGAGCCGGTAGTCGTAGCGGGTCGGTGCTTCCTGGTAGGCCACTTTCTCGAGGACGCCGTGCTCGACCAGCTGTGCCAGCCGCTCCGCGAGCACCTTGCGCGAGATGTGCAGCTCGTCGACCAGCGCGTCGAACCGCTGGTGACCGCGGGCGACCTCCCGGAGCACGACCAGGCTCCACCGGTCACCGACCACGAGCGCCGCTTGGGCGATCGCGCAGGTCGGGTCCGCTGCGGCCCACCCCGAGCCGGCCCGGCGAGGCGCGCCTCGCTCCAGGGCTTCGCGCACAACGCTCATGAGCCCTATGGTATGAGTTCCCAAAGGGAACTGACAAGAGGAGACCCGGGGCTGGCTGCTGCTGGGCCGCTACGCGTCGTCGTCGGCGCGCGCCTCCGCGCCCTGCTCGTCCGCGTAGCCCTGGTCGTCGCCGGCCACCCGTCCGACGTATTCCGCCTCGGCTCCGGGCCCGACCTGGTCGGTGTTCTCCTCGACGTCGGACTCTGCGCGCTTGTCGGGGCCGGGCTCGGAGAAGGACTCGCTCATGGCTGGCAGACTGCCCGCGTGAAGGGCTACCGACACCTGCACAGCGGGAAGGTCCGGGACCTCTACGCGGCCCCCGACGGGCTGCTGCTGATGGTGGCGAGCGACCGCATCTCCGCGTACGACTTCGTGCTGCCCACCCCGATCCCCGACAAGGGCCGCATCCTCACCCAGCTCTCACTGTGGTGGTTCGAGCGGCTGACCGACCTGGTGCCCAACCACGTAGTCTCCACCGACGTGCCGCCCGAGGTCGCCGGCCGCGCCGTGCTGTGCCGGCGGTTGGAGATGTTCCCGGTCGAGTGCGTTGCGCGGGGCTATCTCGCCGGGTCAGGTCTGGCCGACTACCGCGCCACCGGGTCGGTGTGCGGGGTGGCCCTCCCGCCGGGCCTCGTCGACGGGTCGCGGCTGCCGGAGCCCGTGTTCACGCCGGCGACGAAGGCGGCGATGGGGGAGCACGACGAGAACGTGTCGTACGACGAGGTGGCCGGGGTGGTGGGGGAGCCGGTGGCCGCAGAGCTGCGCCGGCTGACGCTCCAGGTGTACTCCCGGGCCCGGGAGATCGGGGTGGACCGGGGCATCGTCGTCGCCGACACGAAGCTGGAGTTCGGCCGCGGCGAGGACGGCACGATCGTGCTGGCCGACGAGGTGCTGACCCCGGACTCGTCCCGGTTCTGGCCGGCCGACGAGTGGCAGCCGGGGCGGCCGCAGCCGTCGTACGACAAGCAGTTCGTCCGCGACTGGCTCACGTCGCCCGCCTCCGGTTGGGACCGCTCGTCCGGGGAGCCGCCGCCGCCGTTGCCGGAGGACGTGGTGGAACGGACCCGGGCGAAGTACGTCGAGGCCTACGAGCGGCTCACCGGCCGGCGCTTCGGCTGACCTCACTAGGGTGACGGCCATGACCTGGTTGCTCACCGGCGGAGCCGGCTACATCGGCGCGCACATCGTGCGGTCCTTCCAGCAGGCCGGCCTCCCGGTCGCGGTCCTCGACGACCTGTCGGCAGGCATCCGCGAGAACGTGCCGCCCGACGTGCCGTTCGTGCAGGCGTCGGTGGGCGACGCGGAGGCGGTGCGGACCGTCCTGCGCGAGCACGACGTGTCCGGCGTGCTGCACCTGGCCGCGAAGAAGGCGGTCGGCGAGTCGGTGGAGAAGCCGCTCTTCTACTGGGACGAGAACGTGTGCGGCATGCGCACGCTGCTGCAGACCTGCGTCGATGAGGGCGTCCAGCGGGTGCTGTTCTCCTCCAGCGCCGCGGTCTACGGCACCCCGCCGACCGACCGGGTGACCGAGGACGTCGGGTGCCTCCCGATGAGCCCCTACGGGGAGACCAAGCTGGCCGGCGAGTGGATGCTGCGGGGCCTGGCAGTGGCCCACCCGGACCTGCGGTGGGCCTCCCTGCGCTACTTCAACGTGGCCGGCGCCGGCGCGCCCGAGCTGGGTGACCGCAGCGTCGCCAACCTGGTGCCGATGACGTTCCAGGCGCTGTCGGCGGGGCGCAACCCGAGGCTGTTCGGGGACGACTACGACACCCGCGACGGGTCGTGCATCCGCGACTACATCCACGTCATCGACCTGGCCGACGCCCACGCCGCCGCGGCGGCGCGGCTCGACGCGGGGCCGCTGGGCGAGGTGTACAACGTCGGCCGCGGCGAGGGGGTGACCGTCAAGGAGGTCTTCGAGACGGTCCGCAAGGTGACCGGCATCGACTTCACCTACGACGTGGAAGGCCGGCGGGCGGGGGACCCGGCGGCCTACTTCGCCGACCCGGCGAAGATCAACGAGCAGCTGGGCTGGACGGCCCGGCTTGGCCTCGACGACATGGTGCGCAGCGCCTGGGAGAGCTGGCAGTCACGCTCCTGAGCCACCCGGCCCGGCCGAGGAGCTCCACCTGGGGCCGCCACATCGAACGGTCGAACGGGTGCCCGTGCACGAGCACGAGCGGTTCGCCGCTGCCCGTGTCGTCGTACGCGACGTCCACGCCGCCGATGCGTGCTGCTCATGGCGCGCCCCGTGTGGTCAGGCGTGGTGCGGCGGGTCAGGCATCGGTGAGGTGCCCGCGGCGGCGGGCGACGGCGACCGCCTCGGTGCGGCCTGCCGCGCCGAGCTTGGCCAGGATGTTGGAGATGTGCACGCTCACCGTCTTGGCGCTGATGTAGAGCTGGTTCCCGATCTCGCGGTTGGAGCGGCCCTGCGCCACCAGGGCGAGGACCTCGTGCTCGCGGGCGGTGAGGGCTTCCTCCGACCGGGCGGCCGCGGCGCGGGCCGGGGCCGGCGCGCCCAGCGTGCGCAGCTCGGTGAGCAGCGGTTGGGCACCCAGCCGGCGCGCCACCTCGGTGGCGGCACGGACGTGCTCGGCGGCCTCTGCCGCGTTGCCGGCCGCGCGCAGCACCTGCGCCAGCCGGGCCCGCGTCCGGGCGGTCTCGAAGACGTGCCCGAACGCCTCGAACGCCGCCAGTGCCTGCCGCCACAGCTGCTCGAGCTCAGCAGCTTCCGGGGCTTCTACGCCGGCCAGCCAGCGCAGCCGAGCATGCTCAGCCTCGGTGCGGGCGAGCCACGCCTGGTGCTCCGGGCCGTGGCCCCAGGCCGCCACGGCCCGCTGCTCCCCGATGCGGCGCGCGATGTCGAGCGGCTCGGCCCCCAGGTCGACGAGGGCTCGCCGGTCCCGACTGCCCGTGCGTCCGGCCGCGGTGGCCAGCTGCCCCATCAACAGTCCGCTGAACCGGACCCGAGCCTGGAAGTCCTTGCGCTCCCAGAGCCGGCTGAGGCTGGCGATCGCCTCGTCGTGCAGCGCGACGGCGGCGTCGATGTCGCCTCGGTCGCCGTGCAGGTCGATGCCGGCGGTGGCGGTCAGGACGGTCACCAGCCCCTCGGCCTCCCAGCGCGGCCGCAGCTGGGCGATCGCCTCCATCGCCTCCGTCTCGCCGCGACCGGCCCGCACGGCGAGCCCGACCCCGACGAGCATCGCCTCGGCGATCTCGGGGGGTGACTCGGCGCGGACGTCGGCCTCGCGGGCGGCGCGGTCCCAGTCGCCGGCGACGTATGCCGCCTGGGCACCCATCACCCGCGCCTCCAGGCCGAACGGCGCCCAGGGGCGGCCGGCGGAGCGGGCCACCTCGGTGGCCCTGGCCCAGACCTCGATGGCCTCGGGCAGCCGGGCGCGCTCGTAGTGGAGGATCGCCAGGCTGAACAGGCCGCGAAGCTCTGCGTTGAGCACCCCGGCCTGCCGGGCGTCGGCGACCGTCTGCTCGAGCAGCACGCGGGCCGCCTCGGGGTCGCCGGCCCGCTCGCCGATGCGCGCCAGCGTCGTGGCCGCGTCGGCCACCACGTCAGGCACGCCGAGGTCCTCGCCCATGACCCGTGCCTCGGCCGCCCACCGGGCCGCGTCGTCGTCGCGGCCGCGCTCGAGACTGGCCCGAGCGTGCAGCGACATCAACCGTGCCCGCAAGGCGCTGGGCGGGTCGCCGGGCACCAGCTGGAGGGCCTCGCTCGTCACGGCGAGCAGGTCCAGGTTGGTGTCGGCGACGATGGCGGCGTGCGCCAGGGCATGCAGCATCCGGGCCCGGTCGACGTCGGGCGCATCAGGCGGCAGCTGACGCAGCTGGTGCTGTGCCAGGGCCAGCGCCCGCAGCGTATGACCGGCGGCGACGGCCGCCTTGCACGCTCGCAGGGTCAGGTTCACCAGGTCGACGTCGTCGACGCCGGTCGCGGTCGCCAGCTCGAGGGCGAGCTCATAGTGGCGAGCCGCCTCGTCCGGTCCGGCGACGGCCATGGCCTCGTCACCGGCGGCGATGCTGGCGCGGGCCGCAGTCGGGAGGTCGTTTGCCGCCCGGGCGTGCCGGGCGAGCTCGGCCGCGGTGCCGCCGAAACCGCCCTTCGACAGCGCGGTCGCGTAGGCGGCGTGCAGCCGAATGCGCTCGCCGGGGAGCAGGTCGTCGTACACGGCCTCGGCGAGCAGCGCGTGCCGGAAGGCGTAGACGTCGCCGGAGGTCGGCACCAGCACGTTGCTCTCGACCGCCGAACGGATCGCGGCGTCGAGAGCCGTCGACTCGAGATCGACCACCAGGGCGAGCAGCTCGTGGGACACCCGCCGACCGGACACCGCGGCAGCCCGCACCACCTGACGAGCGTCGTCGTCGAGGCGGTCAAGCCGGACGAGGAGGAGGTCGGCGAGCGCCATCGGTAACACGCCGGTCCCGCTCTCGGCGGCCGCCACCAGCTCCTCGGTGAAGAAAGCGTTGCCCTCGGCCCGCTCCACGATGCCGCGGACCGCGCGCTCGGGCAGCGGGGTCGGGTGCAGTGCGCGGACGAGGGTGCGGACGTCGTCGTCCGGCAGCGGGGTGAGCTCCAGCCGGGAGACGCCAGGGAGCCGCGACCACTCGGCGGCGCTGGTCCGCAGGGGGTGGCGCCGGTGCAGGTCGTCGCTGCGGTAGGACGCCACAACGGAGACCGGCGAGCGGAAGCCGCGCGAGAACAGGAAGCTGAGGATGTCGCGGGTGGACTGGTCGGCCCAGTGAACGTCCTCGACCAGGAAGAGCAGCGGAGCGGCTCGGCCGAGCTGCTCGAGGGTGGCGTGGACCGACTCGAACAGATCAGGTCGGTCGAGGCGGACGGACTCGGCCTGCTCGTGCGGCTCGTCGCCCATCATCCGACGGGCGGGCATCAGGCGGGCCACTCCAGGCCCGGCAGCGACCAGCGACGTCGCCAGGGTCGGGGACTCGGCGGCCAGCCGGCCGAATGCCTCGCTGAACGGCAGGTAGGGGAGCGCGCTCTCGCCGAAGTCGAGGCAGTGACCCACCATGACCCGCCAGCCCTCGGCCTCGGCGCGGTCCCGCAGCTCGGCGAGCAGTCGGGTCTTCCCCACGCCAGCGTCACCGGCCAGCAGGACGGCGCCCTGCCGGAGCTCGGCGTCTACCTCGGGAGCGGGCGTCCCGAGCCCGACGAGGCCCGCCAACCGGTCGAGCTCCTCAGCTCGACCGACCAGCGGGCCGTAGATGTCGGAGGCGGGCACGTCCCCCATCATGGCCGGTACGACCGACAGTGTGCTCCCCGATATGACCTCTGCCGAGGCCGCGGACGGCCCAGGCGCGGGCCCCACTCACGCCACCCTCAGTACCCGCGGGGATACGGCCTGACTGACGCTGTGCCGGTGCTTGCGGAAGAAGTACCGGTGCGGGCTCGCGGCGTGGCTGCGGAAGGAGGCGCTGATCCGCTCGCGGCGGTAGGCGGCCTCGACCTCGGGTGAGATTCCGACGACGATGTTCATCTCTGCTGTCTCCTCAGTGACCTGGTTTCCCTGACGCTGAAAATCTGCGCCTCTGAGGAGGGGTCCTACATCGGGACGATGTCCTATTTCGGCCGCGGGACCGGCCGGAGCCGGAGCCGGCGCCTTAGGCCGAAGCCGGTCGGCTCGGCCCGGTGGTCAGCAGCCCTCGGTCCCTGCTCGTACCCTCCCGACCGTGAAGCGAGTCCTCCTCACCGGGATGTCTGGGACCGGGAAGTCGAGCGTCGTCCGCGAGCTCGTCGCCCGCGGGTACAAGGCCGTCGACACGGACGACGGGTGGTCCGAGCCGCTGCCGGACGGACGTCAGAAGTGGCGCGAGGACGCCATCCAGGACCTCCTGAGCACCGAGGACGCGGACGTCCTGTTCGTCGCGGGCTGCGAGGAGAACCAGGTGAAGTTCCATCCGCAGTTCGACCACATCGTCCTGCTGAGCGCGCCGCTCGACACCCTGGTCGAGCGGCTGGCGACGAGGACCAGCAACCCGTACGGCAAGGCACCCGAGGAGTTCCGCCGCTTCCTGGTCGACGTGGAGACCGTCGAGCCGCTGCTGCGCCGGGTGGCCGGTCACGAGGTTCGGACGACCGTGCCGCTGGACGAGGTGGTGACGACCGTCCTGCGCCTCGTCGACGCGTGAGGAGGCTGCGCCAGGCGACGTGTCCGGTACCTCGACGTGCCGCCTGACCGGGCCGAGATCGTCCGCGTGCTTGGCCTGCTCGGTTCGACCGATCCGAATCCGCGGTCCGACGGATGACGCCAGTCCGCTCGGTCGCCAGGATGGTGCCGAGGCCTCGAACCCCACGGCCACGCCCTCGGCGTGAAGACGGCCGCCAGCAGCGCCGCACCCGTCGCGCCGCCTGACCCTTCGCCGGTGCCCACGGGGAGGGCCCACCTCCCGCCGCGTAGTGCCTTGCCGCAGAGTTGTGCGGCAGGGCACTACGCGCGGTGGTGGAGGGACCGCCTGCGGGCCGGCGCGGTACTCCTCCTCGGGGACGACGCCCAGCGGCGGCCCGATCGGCGCGTCCAGCGACATGACCCGCCCCTCGGCCGAGCGCAGCAGCGGCGGCGGGTGCCCGGCCACGGCCAGGCTCGGGTCGAGGTCTGCCATCAGCCGGCTCGTCCGCGACAGCACGGCGGCGGGCTCGTGCCCCTCCGCGGCGTAGGCCCGCAGCGCGTTGCGCAGGTCGTCACCGGCCGCCCGTCCGTCGCGAGCCATCCGTCGGTGACGTAAGAAACGCAAGTACACGATCAAACCGCTCGGTCCCGACACCTGGGACGCGTTCGCAGAGCTCGCGACTGTTGGTGCATCTGATTGCACCCGGCGTGCGCCGAGAGGGGCCAGAGCGCCGAGGGAAACCGGGCCAGGCCCTCAAGCAGCAAGACGGTCGCGCGAGGCTTGAGACGCATCCCCAACGCCGGCCCTGCCGAACGCGGCACCCGGGTGTCTCACCGACGGTCACCCAGCAGTCAACGCACGCCGGATCTCGTCCGCCCGGTCCCGGACTTTGCGGTCCAGCTGCCGCGCCCACCTCGGCCAGTCGGAGCGAGCGGGCGCCGCCAGAACCGGTTCCAGCCTGGTCAGGGTCTCGGCGGCGGAGACGCGAGCGAACCGCGGCAACCAGGACAGCTCCTCGTCCGTCAGGTCGCGCCGGTCGCGGTAGCCGGCGAGGAACGCGGCCGGAACCGGCAGGGTCAGGTCAGGTGCCCGTGCCGGGGAGGCCCAGTCCCTCAGCGCGAACCCGACGTCCGCGACGAACCAGCCGTACCTCACCTCGTCGAGGTCGACGAGCACGCCACGGTTCCGTGTCCACACCACGTTGTCCAGCTCGGCATCGCCATGCAGCAATCCATGGACCTCTGGGTCACGTGGGAGCTCGGCGAGGGTGTCCGGGGCGGAGGTCCCGTAGGGCATCCAGGGGACACCGTCGAGCCTGACCGCCTGGCCGCGACTGTGGAAGTCCGCGAGCAGCGAGCCCCAGGCCCACGCCGTGTCCTCATCGATGTCATCGCTGTCGCGCGGATCGCCCTCGACCGCCGTGAGCGCGGTCACCGCGTAGCCGCCGACCCGTTCGACCAGGTGACCGCCGGCTGACGCGACCGATCCAGCCACCGGAGCGCCGGCTGCCTTCAGCGCAGCAGCCGCCTCGGCCGAGCGCAGCAAGACCTCCTCGGCATCGGGGTCGGTTTCCGGACGCATCCGCAGAACGATCCGCTTCCCGTTCACCGGTGGCACGCCGACGAAGACGTGCGATGCGCTCGACCGGATGAACAACGCAGCCCCGTAGCCCCACCGTGCGGCTGCCTCGTCCCCCAGCCGGGACCGGTGGCAGTCGTCGAGCGTTCGGGCGACCTCGACCAGCTCGGCGATCGGCATCATCAGAGGCGGCCGGCATCGATGACCCGGGAGAGGAACTGGCGGGTACGCGGCTCGCGCGGGTCCTCGAGCACCACCTCGGGCGGCCCCTGCTCGACCAGCCGGCTGCCGTCGAGGAAGCAGACCCGGTCGGCCACCTGGCGGCAGAAGCCCATCTCGTGAGTGGCCATCAGGATGGTGACGCCCTGGTCCTTGAGCTCCCGGACCAGGCGCAGCACCTCTCCGACCAGCTCGGGGTCCAGCGCGCTGGTGATCTCGTCGAGCAGCAGCATCCGCGGCTCGTTCGCCAGCGCCCGCACGATGGCGACCCGCTGCTGCTGCCCGCCGGAGAGACGGTCGGGGTACTCCGTCGCCTTCTCCGCCAGCCCCACCCGGTCGAGCAGGGCACCGGCACGTTCCTCGGCCTCACCGCGTCCGACGCCGTGCACGACCCGCGGGGCGAGCGTCACGTTGTCGAGCACGGTCAGGTGCGGGAACAGGTTGAACGCCTGGAACACCACACCGAACCGCGACCGGACCCGGTCGGCGTCGGCCCGCGGATCGGTGATGTCCTCACCGTCGAGGAGCACGGTCCCGTCGTCGAGCTCCTCGAGCAGGCTCACGCAGCGCAGCAGCGTGGACTTGCCCGACCCGGACGCCCCGATGAGCACGACCACCTCGTGCTCCGCGACGGCGAGGTCGATGCCGGACAGCACGGTGTGCGGGCCGAACCTCTTGACCAGCCCGTCCGCCTCGAGGACCGGTGTCGTGATCGGGATGTTCACACCAGGCCCCCCGCCTGCTGGCGTCGGGCGGCACGGGCGTTGACCCAGTCGGCCAGGCGTGCGGTCGGCACCGCGAGCAGGATGAACAGCAGGCCCGCCACCAGGTAGGGAGTGAAGTCGTAGGTCCGGGCCACCTCGATCTGCGCTGCGCGCACGGCGTCGACCGCGCCCAGGACGGAGATCAGCCCGACGTCCTTCTGCAGCGCCACCAGGTCGTTGAGCAGAGGCGGCGTGACGCGGCGAACTGCCTGCGGCAGCACCACCCTGCGCATCGTCTGGCCGTAGGTCAGGCCGAGGGACCGTGCCGCCATCCGCTGGCTCGGGTGGACGGTCTCGATGCCGGCACGGAACACCTCGGCGACGTACGCGCCGTAGGTCAGCACGAGCGCGACCGAGCCCAGGACGGCCGGCGCGTTCGGGACGCCCGACAGGCGCAGGCCCGGCACGCCGAAGCCGACGATGTAGAGCAGGACGATCAGCGGCATGCCGCGGAAGATGTCGGTGTAGGCGGCAGCCATGATCCGCAGCGGCGCGAACACCGGCCCGCGCAGCGTGCGCAGCGCCGCGACCCCGAGGCCGACCACGACGATCAGCACCGCGCACACCACGAGGATCCGCAGGTTCAGCCAGAACCCCTCGGCGATCGCCGGCAGCGAGTCCCGGGCGACCTGCACGTCGAGGAACTGCTCCTTGACCCGCGACCAGCCCGGGCTGAGGACGATCACCGCCCCGGCGACCGCGAGGAACGCCACCGTGCTCACGCCCGCCAGCAGCCGGGAGCGGCGCGCTTGGCCGCGGCGGTAGCGCAGCCGGTCCTGCTGGGCTGCGCTGAGCTCCGGAACGGCCTGAGCGGGGACGGTCACTGAAGGACGGGAGCCCCGCCCGCCTGCGACAGCCACTCGTCGACGAGCTGGTCCAGCGTGCCGTCCTCGCGCAGCGAGTCGACGGCCGCGGAGACGCAGGCGGTCAACGGGCTGCCCTTGTCCAGCACGAGCCCGAACTGTTCCTGCTCGCCGCCCTCGGTCGGCAGCTGACCGATGATCACACCGTCATCCAGCTCGGCGGCTGTGATGTAGAAGGCGGTGGGCAGGTCGACGACGAGCGCGTCGATCTGGCCGTTCTCCAGTGCCTGCTTGGCGTCGTCGTTCGTGTTGTAGACGGCCGGCTTCGAGCTCGGGTCGATGACCGAGACGATCGCGTCGTACGACGTCGTACCGACCTGCGCGCCGATCTTGAGGTCCTCGAGGTCGGCGAGGGACTTCGCGTCCGCGGCGTTCGAGGCACCTGTCGTGATCACGGCCTGGGTGACGTCGTAGTACGGCGAGGAGAAGTCGACTGCCTGCTTGCGCTCCTCGGTGATCGAGAACTGGTTGATGTCGAAGTCCCAGTCCTTCGGCCCCGGCGCGATGGCCGCGTCGAACTTGGTCCGGGTCCAGACGACCTCCTCGGGGGTGAAGCCGAGCTTGTCCGCGACAGCGGCGGCCACCGCACCCTCGTAGCCCTTGCCGTTCTCCGGCGCGTCGTCGACGAACCACGGCTCATAGGCCGGCTTGTCCGTGGTGATCGTCAGCTTGCCCGCCGTGTGCGTCTGCAGGTTCTCCTTGGCGCAGGCGTCGGCCGTCTCGGACGCGGAGCCCGAGGGCGAGGCGTTGGTGCCGGCGGTGTCGTCCTCCTCTGCGCAGGCGGCGGCCAGGAGGGCGACCGCGAGCAGGGTCGCAGGGACGAGGCGGGCTCGGGACAGGCTCATGTGGCGCATCGTAGGCAGCCGTAGGTAACAGGTCAGCCGTTGTCTCACAGTCGTGATCAGTCAGTACGGCCGATAGGCTGAGCGCAGCTTCCCCCCGCCCGACCCAGGAGCGCCCGGATGGCCCGCGTCGTCGTCGACGTCATGCTCAAGCCCGAGATCCTCGACCCGCAGGGCAAGGCCGTCGCCCAGGCACTGCCCCGCCTCGGCTTCGCCGGGGTCGCGGACGTCCGCCAGGGCAAGCGCTTCGAGCTCGAGCTCGACGGGGACGTCACCGAGGAGCGGCTCACCCAGATCCGCCACGCGGCCGAGACCTTGCTGTCCAACCCGGTCATCGAGGACTACACGGTGCACGTG
This sequence comes from Actinomycetes bacterium, assembly GCA_036375795.1. Lineage (GTDB taxonomy): Bacteria > Actinomycetota > Actinomycetes > JACCUZ01 > JACCUZ01 > DASVBQ01. The sequence continues at coordinate 4,431 of DASVBQ010000214.1, read as the reverse complement.
GAGGAGGTGTGAGGGTCGGGGTCGTCACCTTCCCCGGCTCGCTCGACGACGGCGACGCGCGGCGCGCCGTCCGCCTGGCCGGCGGAGAGCCGGTCCCGCTCTGGCACGGCGACCACGACCTGCAGCGTGTCGACGCCGTGGTGCTGCCGGGCGGCTTCTCGTACGGCGACTACCTGCGCTGCGGCGCGATCGCCCGCTTCGCACCGGTGATGAGCGAGGTCATCGCAGCGGCCGAGTCGGGGACCCCGGTGCTGGGCATCTGCAACGGCTTCCAGGTCCTGTGCGAGTCGCACCTGCTTCCCGGAGCCCTGATCCGCAACGACCACCGCAGGTTCAACTGCGTCGACCAGGAGCTGGTGATCGAGAACACCTCGACGCCATGGACCAGTGACTACGAGGTCGGCCAGCACATCGTCGTACCGCTGAAGAACGGTGAGGGCGGCTACGTCGCCGACGAGGCGACGCTGGACCGGCTCGAGGGCGAGGGGCGGGTGGTCGCGCGCTACGTCGGCGACAACCCGAACGGGTCGTACCGGGCGATCGCCGGCGTCGCCAACGAGCGCGGCAACGTGGTCGGGTTGATGCCGCACCCGGAGCACGCGGTCGAGGAGCTCACCGGCCCGAGCACCGACGGCCTGGCGTTCTTCACGTCGGTCCTGCGGGCGGTGGTCAGCGCATGAACCTGATCCGAGGGAGCGCGGAGACGGTCAAGGACGCCGAGACGACTCCCGACGCCGAGCAGCCGTACCGCGAGCTCGGGCTCAAGGACGACGAGTACGCGCGGATCCGCGAGATCCTCGGCCGTCGCCCGACGTCCTCCGAGCTGGCGATGTACTCCGTCATGTGGAGCGAGCACTGCTCCTACAAGTCCTCGAAGGTGCACCTGCGCCAGTTCAGTCGGACGGCAGCGGAAGGCTCCGTTGGGTCTTCTGCGCTGCTCGTCGGCATCGGCGAGAACGCCGGGGTGGTGGACATCGGCCAGGGCTGGGCGGTGACCTTCAAGGTCGAGTCGCACAACCACCCGTCGTACGTCGAGCCGTACCAGGGCGCCGCGACCGGCGTCGGCGGCATCGTCCGCGACATCATGTCGATGGGCGCCCGGCCGGTCGCCGTGATGGACCCGCTGCGCTTCGGCCCCGCCGACGCCGCCGACACCCGCCGCGTCCTGCCCGGTGTGGTGGCCGGAGTGGGCGGCTACGGCAACTGCCTCGGCCTGCCCAACATCGGCGGTGAGGTGGTCTTCGACCCGTCGTACGCCGGCAACCCGCTGGTCAACGCGCTCTGTGTCGGCGTGCTGCGCCACGAGAGCCTGCAGCTGGCGCACGCCTCGGGCGCGGGCAACCTCGTCGTGCTGTTCGGTGCCACCACCGGCGGGGACGGCATCGGCGGCGTCTCCGTGCTGGCGTCGGAGACGTTCGAGGACTCCGGCCCGGCCAAGCGGCCGAGCGTCCAGGTCGGCGACCCGTTCATGGAGAAGGTGCTCATCGAGTGCTGCCTCGAGCTCTACGACGCCGGCGTCGTCGTCGGCGTCCAGGACCTCGGGGGTGCCGGCCTGTCCTGCGCGACGAGCGAGATGGCGTCCAACGGTGACGGCGGCATGCACGTCTGGCTGGACCGGGTGCCGCTGCGCGACGCGACGCTGCGCCCGGAGGAGATCCTCATGAGCGAGTCGCAGGAGCGCATGTGCGCCGTCGTCGAGCCGGGCCGGCTGGACGAGTTCCTCGCGATCTGCGCCAGGTGGGACGTGCTGGCCAGCGTCATCGGCGAGGTCGACGACAGCGGCCGGCTCACCGTCGAGTGGCACGGCGAGACGATCGTCGACGTGCCGCCGCGGACCGTCGCCCACGAGGGGCCGGTCTACCATCGCCCGTACGCCCGGCCCGCCTGGCAGGACGAGCTCCAGGCGTCCGGCCCGGGCTCGCTGCCCCGACCGGCTACCGGCGACGAGCTGCGGGCGACCCTGCTCGACCTCGTCGCCTCGCCCAACCTGTGCGCGAAGGGCTGGGTCACCGACCAGTACGACCGCTACGTGCTCGGCAACACGGTCCTCGCCCAGCCCGAGGACGCCGGCATGATCCGGGTCGACGACGAGACCGGCCTCGGCGTCGCGGTGGCGACCGACGGCAACGGGCGGTTCGCGAAGCTCGACCCCTACGCCGGGGCGCAGCTCGCGCTCTCCGAGGCCTACCGCAACGTCGCCGTCGCCGGCGCCCGCCCGCTCGCCGTCACCGACTGCCTGAACTTCGGCTCGCCCGAGGACCCGGACGTCATGTGGCAGTTCGCCGAGGCGACCCGCGGCCTCGCCGACGCCTGCCTCGAGCTGGGCGTGCCGGTGACCGGCGGCAACGTCAGCTTCTACAACCAGACCGGTGACGCGGCCATCCACCCGACACCGGTCGTCGGCGTGCTGGGCGTCGTCGACGACGTACGCCGCAGGGTGCCGATGGGGTTCGCCGCTGACGGTGAGGTCGTGCTGCTGCTCGGCACGACCCGCGACGAGCTCGCCGGCTCGGAATGGGCCCACCACGTGCACGGTCACCTTGGCGGCCGGCCGCCCCAGGTCGATCTCCCTGCCGAGAAGGCACTCGCGTCACTGATGGCCTCGGCGATCGGTCTCGTCTCGGCTGCGCACGACGTGTCGGACGGCGTTCTCGCGCAGACCCTCGCCGAGATGGCGCTGCGCCACGGAGTCGGCGCGACGGTCGCCCTCGACGACGTCTGCGGTGGCGACCCGTTCGTCGCGCTGTTCGCCGAGTCGGTGGCCCGGGCCGTCGTGGCGGTGCCCGCCGACCGGGTGCCCGAGCTCGAGGCGGCGGCGACGACGTACGGCGTGCCGGTGACCCGCCTGGGCACGACCGGCGGCGGCGCGCTCGTGGTCGAGGGGCTGTTCCAGGTGCCGCTGGGTCAGCTGCGCACCGCCCACGAGGGGACGTTGCCGGCCCTGTTCGGTTGACGCGCGCCCACCCGGCCTGTCGGGGCGCCGACATAGCCTGACGACGTGCTGACGGTCGGACGGGCGGAGGTGCTCGGCTTCCGGGTGCGCGCCCAGCAGCTCGACCGCTCCGCCGGCGGGCTCGCGGAGACCGCGGTCCTCGACGTCGGCGCTCAAGACACCGGGCCGGACGGTGGCTTGTGGGCGCTGGCCCTCCGCGGGGTGGACGTGGCCGCGCTCTCCGGCGACGAGCTGGCCCTGGTCTGGACCATCCGGGGGGCGCCGCACCTCTACCGCCGCGCGGACCTGCCGGTCGTCGCGCGGGCGGTCGAGCCGTTCTCCGAGGCGGACGCCGGCAAGCGGATCTTCGATGCGGCGAAGCCGTTGAAGGCCGCCGGCATCGGCAACCTCGCGGCGCTCGACGCCGTCGCGTCGACCATGCGATCCATCGTGACGAGGCCGATGGCCAAGGGCGAGCTGTCGAGTCGACTGACCGAGCAGATGGACCGGCCGTACCTGCGGTTCTGCCGGCCGTGCAACGCCACGCACCTCTACGAGATGCCGTTCCGGCTCGCGGCGCTGCGCGCGGGGCTGGAGCTTCAGCCGGGCACCTCGCCGCCGGTGCTGCAGCGCATCCCGCGGTTCAGGCGCGCGTCGGAGGTGTCCGAGACGTTCGACGTCGTCCGCGGCTACCTCCGCCTCCTCGGCCCGGCCACCGCGAAGCACGTCGCGGGCTACCTGGACGCACCGGTCAAGGACGTCGCTGCGCGCTGGCCACCGGACGCCGTCGAGGTCTCGCTCGGCGGGGAGTCGCGGTGGCTCCTCGCCGACGACGTGGACAGGGTCGGAGCAGGACCGACCGCGTCGACGAGGCTCCTCGGGCCGTTCGACCCCTTCCTGCAGGCGAAGGACCGCACCCTGCTGGTCGACGACCCGGCGCGGGCGAAGGCCCTGTGGCCGGTGCTGGGCCGACCCGGCGCGGTGCTGCACGACGGCGAGGTCGCCGGCATGTGGCGGCCCCGCAAGGCGGGCGCGAAGCTCACCGTGGCCGTCGACCTCTGGGCCAAGGCGACGCAGCGGCTGCGCGCTGCCGTCACCGAGGAGGCCGAGCGTCTCGCGGCCTACCGGAGGCTGCAGCTGGCGGCGGTGGACCTCGCGCCGTGACCTCGTTGTGGCAGCCAGGTCGCCGGACGAGACTGCTCCCATGGGCCGGCCCGGCGTCCTGACACTCGCGGCGGCGGTCGCCGTCCTCGTGGCCTGCCAAGGCCCGGAGCGTCCCCCGACCTCGTCACCGGGCAGAACCACGCAGCCGACCACCGCGGCGGCCGGCCAGTGTCGTCCCGTCGAGGCCGGCGACGTCCAGGCCGAGGCGGTGCTCGTGCCGGGGCCCGGCAACGGGCTCCCGCAGTCGCCGGCACACGGGGAGGCGCTGGTGATCGTCGGCGCGGTGCTCGACGCCAGGTGCGGGCCGGCAGCCGACGCCAGCCTCCGGCTGTGGC
>DASVBQ010000210.1:0-8390 GCA_036375795.1 Actinomycetes bacterium | reverse complement strand
CTGTCCGTCGCTGCCGTCCGGTCCGCGCACGGTCACCTTCGTCCCCGCGGTGACGTAGCACCCGGCCTCGACGACGCAGTCGTCGCCCAGCGAGATGCCGATGCCGGCATTGGCTCCTAGCAGGCAGCGCTCGCCGATCGAGATGACTGCGGTGCCGCCGCCCGAGAGCGTGCCCATGATCGAGGACCCGCCACCGATGTCCGAGCCGTCGCCGACGACGACGCCCGCACTGATCCGGCCCTCGACCATCGAGGCGCCCAGGGTGCCGGCGTTGTAGTTGACGAAGCCCTCGTGCATGACGGTCGTGCCGCTGGCGAGGTGGGCGCCGAGCCGCACCCGGTCGCCGTCGGCGATGCGTACGCCGGTGGGGAGCACGTAGTCGACCATCCGCGGGAACTTGTCGACGCCGAGCACCTGCACGGGACCGCTCGCCCGCAGCCGGGCGCGCACCGACTCGAAGCCGTCCGGGTGGCAGGGCCCCTGCGACGTCCAGACCACGTTGGTGAGCACGCCGAAGATGCCGGTCACGTCGACCCCGTGCGGACGGACCAGGCGGTGCGAGAGCAGGTGCAGCCGGAGGTAGGCGTCGGGTACGTCAGCCGGAGCCGTGTCGAGGTCGATCTCGGTGCGCAGTACCTCGAGCCGCACCGCGCGTCGGTCGTCCTTGCCGGCCAGGGCGGAGAGATCGGCGGGTGCGTCGCCGCCGGCCGACGACCCGAGCTGCGGGGCCGGGTACCAGGTGTCGAGCACGGCTCCGGACTCGTGGACGGTGGCCAGGCCGAAGCCCCAGGCGATGCGCTGCTCGGTCATGCGCGTAAGCCTGCCAGAGGGCGCTACCGTCCCGGTCCATGGCACTGGCGAGCTGGAAGGACCTCTGCTGCGACGCTCACGACGCCCCAGGTGTGGCGGCGTTCTGGGGCGACCTCCTCGGTCTGAACCTCGAGGTGCAGGACGGCGGCGACGCCGTGCTCCGCGGCGAACGGCCAGGTCAGACGATGTGGTTCAACAGGGTCCCCGAGACGAAGACGGTGAAGAACAGGGTGCACCTCGACCTGGTCCTGCCCTCGTACGCGCCGCTGGTGGAGGCCGGCGCACACGTGCTCGAGGACCACGAGACCGCGCGCTACCGGTGGACCGTCCTCGCCGACCCTGAGGGCAACGAGATGTGCGTCTTCCCGACCGGCGTGGACGCGCCGACCGCACTCGTTGTCGATGCCGTCGACGCAGTCGGGCTCGCCGAGTGGTGGGCGGAGGTCCTCGGTGCCCGCACGACCGAGGCGCCCGACGGGACGCGACGTTGGATCACCGAGGTGCCCGGCCTGCCGTTCGACGTCTGGAAGATGGTGGCCGTGCCGGACGACAGGACGGTGAAGAACAGGTGGCACTGGGACGTCGTGTGCGACGACGTGCCTGGTCTGGTCGCCCGGGGCGCGCGGGTCCTGCGCGAGCCGGACGAGCTGATCCACTGGCACGTCCTCGCCGACCCGGGGGGCAACGAGTTCTGCGCCTTCGCCGCTTAGGGTGAGCGATCGTGACCGCGACGACCCATGAGCTCGACCTCGGCCTCGATGCCGCCGCCCTGACCGTCGCGCTGTGCGACATCGAGTCGGTCAGCGGCAACGAGGGGCCGCTGGCCGACGCGGTGGAGCATGTCTTGCGGTCGCTCCCGCACCTGACCGTCGACCGTGACGGCGACGCGGTGATCGCCCGGACGTCGCTCGGCAGGGCGGAGCGGGTCGTGATCGCCGGGCACCTCGACACGGTGCCCCTCGGGGGCAACCTGCCGTGCCGGGTCGAGGCCGGGCGCATCCACGGCTGCGGCACGACTGACATGAAGAGCGGCGTGGCGGTGGCGCTGCGCCTCGCCGCGCAGCTGCCTACCCCGAACCGGGACGTGACGTACGTCTTCTATGACAACGAGGAGGTCGAGGCGTACAAGAACGGGCTGGCGCGCGTGGCGCGTAGCCACCCCGACTGGCTGGCCGGCGACTTCGCGGTCCTCATGGAGCCCACCAACGCCACGGTCGAGGGAGGCTGCCAGGGGACGTTGCGCGCGGACGTGGTGCTGCGCGGCCACCGGGCCCACTCGGCGAGGGCGTGGATGGGCAGCAACGCGGTCCACGCAGCCGGCGAGGTGCTGCAGCGGCTGGCGTCGTACCAGCCGGCCGAGGTCGAGATCGACGGGCTGGTCTACCGCGAGGGCCTCAACGCGGTGAGCATCGCCGGTGGGGTCGCCGGCAACGTGATCCCGGACGAGTGCCGGATCACGGTGAACTACCGGTTCGCCCCCGACAAGTCCGAGGAGCAGGCCGTGGACGTCGTCCGCGAGATGCTCCACGGCTACGACATCGTGGTCTCGGACTCCGCACCGGGCGCCCTGCCCGGCCTCGCGCACCCCGCCGCGGCCGCGTTCGTGGAGATGGTGGGTCGCGAGCCTCAGCCCAAGTTCGGCTGGACCGACGTGGCGCGTTTCGCGGCGCTGGGCGTGCCCGCCGTGAACTACGGGCCGGGGGAGCCGAGCGTGGCGCACCAGCGCGAGGAGTACTGCGACATCGCGCCGATCCTCGAGTGCGAGGACCGCATGCGAGCCTGGCTCGGAGGCTGAGCCGGCTACGGGCTCGGCGGCTGCCGGACGAACTCCTCGTCCAGCACCTGTCCCGACGCGTCCAGGGCGACCAGACGCGCACTCTGCAGGACCGACTGGTCCAGGCCGCTGAAGACGACGCCCTGCAGCAGTGAGCCCGTGCCGGGTGTTGGCTCGGTCTGTGCGACGACACCGTCGCGTGAGGTCACCCGCACCGTCGCGACCTCGGGTGCCGTCGCGACGACGACCCGCTGGTTGATCCCGGTCCAGCCGGCCAACGCCGCAGCGCGCAGCGGGTCGAGGCAGACCGGGGGGTGGCCCTCGGCGGTGACCAGGGCGTCCGACGTGCCGAACGCGATCGCGACGTCGGCCGGCCCATCGGCGCCGGGCATCGGCCATCCGCCCGCGCCGGTCTGGTCCTGGCAGGCCGTGACATGGGGCAGCCAGTCGCGACCGAAGGTCGTGCGCAGCTCGACCGCCTGCAGCACCTGCCCGGCACGGCCGTACGCGACCAGCCGCTGTGGCACCGGAGCGTCGCCGGTGAGGGTCACGGCGAACATCTTGGTGTCCTCCCACCCGGTCGGATGCAGCGAGGCGAGGACCAGGTCGCCGTTGTGCATCCAGACCTGAACCCGCTGGACGCGGTCGTCCACGCCGGCCAGCACGCCGCGCAGGTCCCCGGTCCCGTCGGTGCCGGAGAGCCAGTCGAACGCGACCGCCGCATCGTCCGCGCCCGGCTGTCTGGGGGTGCAGCCACCACCGCTGGCGCCGCCAGCGCCGTCGCTGACGAACCGGTCGCAGAGGACGGGGCCGTCCCCGGTGGTGTCGGTGAGGACGATCTCGTGCACGGCCCGATGCCCGTCGACCGTCAGCGTCTCGGCCTCGACGATCTCCCCGAGGATGTTCTGCGTGGCGAACGCGTCGTCGGACCCACCGGCCGGCATGCCGCCGTCGTCGCCCGACTGCGCCAGCACCGCGACGGCACCGATCGCGAGCACGCCGACCAGCCCGGCGGCGCTCAGCGCCCGGCGGCTGCGGCGGGCCCCCGCCGAGCGCAGCCGGCGCTGGTTCTCCTGCCAGGCGTCGGAGGAGACGGTCACGCCGTCGACGGACCGTGCGGCGTGCCGGAGCTCGTGCTCGAGCTTGTCGTGGGTCATCGGGTCTCCTCCAGCAGCGCCGCCAGGGCGTCGAGTCCCCGCGAAACATGAGACTTCACGGTGCCTCGGCTGACGCCCATCGCATCGGCCATCTCGGCCTCGGTCAGGTCCAGCCAGTAGCGCAGGACCAGGGCTTCCCGGTGCCTGCTGGACAGGCGGCCGAGGGCTTGGACCAGCTCGCGGTCCCTCTCCTGGCGCAGCACGTCGTGCTCGGCGGACATCACCTCGCGGGGTGGGGCGGGGCGGTTCCGGCGTACGACGGACAGGTGGCGCCGGCGTGACCGGGTCAGGTTGACGACGGTGGTGCGCAGGTAACCGATCGCGGCGTTCGGGTCGCGCAGGGTGCGGGACCGTCCGTGCAGGCGGACGAAGGCCTCCTGGGCGACGTCCTCGGGGTCGTCGGCGCCGAGCATGGCGGCAAGCCGGGTCATCGCGGCGAAGTGGCCGTGGAACAGCTGCTCGTAGACCTGCTCCCGGTCGTCGGCCTCGGGCCGGTCGGCACTGCCCCCCTCGGTCACCCGATCATCCTGGCCCAGTGCGACCTCGGTACCCGTCACGCCCTCAGGACGCGCGACCCCCCGGAAAGGTTGAGATGTCAGGCGGGGGTCGGGACGGAGACGCCGAGGCCGCCGACGGTGTCGGCGCCGTAGCGCTCGATCTCGCGCGCCAGGTCGAGTGGCGCGAGCTTGTCGCGGTCGGCCAGCACGTCCGGCGTGAGCCGGTCGGCGGGGACGAGCCAGCAGACCTCGAACTCGAGGCCGTCCGGGTCCTTGCCGTACAGCGCCTTGGTGGTCGAGTGGTCGGTGGCGCCCACGAGCGCCGCCCGGTCGGTGAGCCGGGCCGCGACGTCGGAGAGGTCGGCGAGAGTCTCGACCTCCCAGGCGAGGTGGTACAGCCCGACCGTGGCGCGTCCGGCTCCGGACGACCCGGCCTGCGCGCCGATCTCGAAGAGGCCGAGGTCGTGGTCGTTGGTAGAGCTCGGCGCCCGCAGGAAGGCGGCGCCCTTGAGCTCGGCCATCCCCTCGATCGGTGCGAAGCCCAGCACGTCGCGATAGAACGCGACGCTGCGGGCGACGTCCCGGACGAACAGGACGGCGTGGTTGAGACGGCGGACGGGCATGGCTGCTCCTTTTTGGTTGAACACTCAACGAAGACACTGGCAGAAGGAAGTTGAGGGCTCAACTATTCCCGACTATAGTGGCACCGTGCCCCATCATGCGCCGGACCGGCCGCGCTGGCTCTCGGCCGAGGAGCAGAGCGCCTGGCGGGCCTTCCTCACGTTCGTCGCGCGCCTCGACGAGGCGCTGGACCGCCAGCTGCAGCGCGACGCGGGGATGCCGCACGCGTACTACCAGGTCCTCGCCATGCTCTCCGAGGCCCCGGGGCGGACCCTGCGGATGAGTCAGCTCGCCGAGATCACGACGTCGTCGCCGAGCCGGCTCTCGCACGCGGTGGCCCGGCTCGAGGAGAAGGGATGGGTACGCCGGGAGCGCCACCCGACCGACCGCCGCGGGGCGCTGGCCGTCCTGACCGACGACGGGATGGCGGCCCTGGTGGCGGCCGCGCCCGGCCACGTGGCCGCGGTCCGCGAGAACCTCTTCGACCGCCTGCGCCCGGAGCAGCTGCACCAGATGTGCGACCTGTTCGCGACGCTCAACGACGGCGACGACCCGCCCCATGAGGGCTCGGGCCGCCTCTCGCGCTAGCTGCCACCGTCTGGACGCGGCGAGCATCTGGCCCCCCACGCGCGAGACGCCACAGGGTAGCCGTGGCGCCCGTCGCCACGGCACGAAAAGGTGTACCGCCGGATTGACGGCGGTCGCGCGGGTAGCCTCGCGACCATGGCCGTGGAGTTCACCCCGCCGGACGGCGACTACGAAGAGACCGCCACGCACCTGCCGGAGAAGCACAAAGGACCGGTGACGCTGCGTCGTCGGCAGATCGAGACGAGCACGACGGACCAGCGGCTGCTCGACACCCGCGGGCCGACGGACTGGGTGCACGCGGACCCCTGGCGCGTCCTGCGCATCCAGTCGGAGTTCGTCGAGGGCTTCGGTGCGCTGGCCGAGCTCGGCCGGGCGGTCAGCGTCTTCGGGTCGGCCCGGATCGAGCGCGACACCCCCGAGTACGCCCTTGGTGTTCAGGTGGGCAGGCTGCTGGCCGACGCGGGCTACGCGGTCATCACCGGCGGCGGACCCGGCGTGATGGAGGCGGCCAACAAGGGCGCCTGCGAGGCCGGCGGTGTCTCGGTGGGGCTCGGCATCGAGCTGCCGTTCGAGCAGGGCATGAACGAGTGGGTCGACATCGGGGTCAACTTCCGCTACTTCTTCGCGCGCAAGACCATGTTCGTCAAGTACGCGCAGGGGTTCATCGTCATGCCTGGCGGCTTCGGCACCTTCGACGAGCTCTTCGAGGCGCTCTGCCTCGTCCAGACCCGAAAGGTCACGTCGTTCCCGGTGGTGCTGCTCGGCCACTCCTACTGGGACGGTCTCGTCGACTGGCTGCGCTCGACCGTGCTCCACGGGGGCAAGATCGCACCCCCGGACCTGGAGCTCTTCAGCGTCACCGACGACCCGGCCGAGGCGGTGCGGATCGTCGACGAGGCCAGCCTTGCCGCCTACGAGGCGGCCGCGCAGGCGGCCGCCGCGTCGGCTGCCTTCGACATGGCCCGCGCCGATTCGTCGGGGCGCCCGGAGCACCGCCGGCGTCGCGACTAGTGGCCGCGGTCTGCGTCTTCTGCTCCTCGAGCACCCGCATCGACCCGTCGTACGTCGAGCTGGCCGGCGCGGTCGGCACCGAGCTCGGCCGCCGCGGCCACACCCTGGTGAGCGGCGGCGGCAGTGTCTCGTCGATGGGCGCGGTGGCTCGGGCGGCCAGGGCGGCGGGGGCCCACACGGTGGGCGTGATCCCGCAGTCGCTGGTCGACCTCGAGGTGGCCGACCACGACGCGCATGAGCTCCTCGTCACACCCGACATGCGCAGCCGCAAGGGCGCGATGGACGAGCGCGCCGACGCGTTCCTGGCCCTGGCCGGGGGTCTGGGCACGCTGGAGGAGCTGCTCGAGATCTGGGTCTCCCGGACACTGGCGATGCACGGCAAGCCGGTGGTCGTGCTCGACCCGCACGGCCTCTACGAACCGTTGCGTGCGCAGGTGGACCTGCTCACCGAGCGCGGCTTCGTCCGCCCGGGCTCACGCGACCTCGTGCACTGGGTCCGCGGGGTGTCGGCGGCCTTCGACGTGATCGAGCAGGGGGCCGCTGAACCGGTCCTCACCGCGAAGCCGGACGAGCTGCTCGAGGCCGAGCCCTAGCCGCCTCAGGCCAGCGCCCGGCGGGCGACGGCGGGTGGCCGGGTGCCGCGGATCGCCGCGATCGTGTCCAGCGCCCGACGGGTCGCCCGCACCTGGTGCGCCCGGAAGACGCGGGCGCCGTGCCACGCGCTGATCGAGGTGGCTGCCAGGCTCGCCTCCAACCGGTTGTCCTTGTCGACGTCGAGCACCTCGCCGAGGAACTTCTTGTTCGACACGGCGACCAGCACCGGCCACCCCGTCGCGACGAGCTCGTCCAGCCGCCGGGTCACCTCCAGCGAGTGGTAGGTGTTCTTGCCGAAGTCGTGGGCGGCGTCCACGAGGATCCCGTCCCGCCGTACGCCCGCCGCGACGGCCTTCTCGGCGAGGGCCGTCACCGTGGCGACCACGTCGGCCATCACGTCCTCGTACGCCGCCCGGTGCGGGTCGGTGCGGGGCGGCAGGCCTCCGGCGTGGCAGCAGACCAGCCCGGCGCCGTGCTCCACTGCCACCGCCGCGAGGCCCTGGTCCGCGCCCTGCCACGCGTCGTTGAGCAGGTCGGCGCCCGCCTCGCAGACGGCTCGCCCGACCTCCGCCCGCCAGGTGTCGACGCTGATCACCAGGTCCGGGTGGCGGCGGCGGACCGCGGCGACGAACGGCGCTGTCCGGGCCACCTCCTCGGCGGCCGTCACGGCGGCACCGGGGCCGGCCTTGACGCCGCCGATGTCGACGATCGCCGCGCCCGCCTCGACCGCGGCGTCGACGGCAGCCATCGCGGCGACGTCGTCGAGGTAGGCGCCCTGGTCGAAGAATGAGTCCGGCGTGCGGTTGACGATGGCCATGACCACGAGCTCGTCGTCGGCGAACTCCCGTGCGCCCAGCCGCAACTCCATGCGCACAGCGTGGCACGATCTCGGGGTGTCGATCGTGCTGCTCCTCCTGCTGCTCGCCGTCGTGGCCGCGATCGCCGTCGTGGCCGCGGGCTACGGCGGCTCGATGCCTTCCGCCGAGCCGGACCGCTCGCCGCGGGGCACCCTGCCCGCCGGCGACGTCGACCGCGCCGCTGTCGACGGACTCCGCTTCACGCTGGCCTTCCGCGGCTACCGCATGGACGAGGTGGACGACGTCCTCGACCGGCTCGTCGCGGCGATCGAGGCCCGAGACGCTCGCATCGCCGAGCTCGAGCAGCGCACGTCACGGGAGGGCTGAGCGGTGGCTGAGGTGGTCGTGAGCCAGGTGGTCGCCGCCCCGGCCCAGCAGGTCTGGGACGTCCTCACCGACTGGGACGTCCACGACCGCTGGATGCTGCTGACCCGCGCAGAGGGCGGCCACGGGGAGGGCGAGTCCATCTCTGCCTTCACCG
>DASVBQ010000285.1:0-11163 GCA_036375795.1 Actinomycetes bacterium | reverse complement strand
TGGCGGTGATGCGCGAGCGCGGCGTGACCGCCGTCGCGATGGAGGTGTCCAGCCACGCGCTGGCGTTGGGCCGGGTCGACGGCACGGTCTACGACGTCGCGGTCTTCACCAACCTCACCGAGGACCATCTCGACTTCCACGCCGACCTCGAGGACTACTTCGCCGCGAAGGCGTCCCTGTTCACGCCGGCGCACGCCCGGCAGGCCGTCATCGATGTCGACGACGCGTACGGCGCGCGGCTGGCCGCGCAGGCCACCGTGCCGGTGGTAACCGTGTCGCCGTCCGGCGGCGCGGTCGACTGGCGAGCGGTCGAGGCGGCGACCGGGCCGGCGGGGAGCAGCTTCACCCTCCTCGGGCCGGACGGCACCCGGATCCCGGCGAGCACCGCGCTGGTCGGCGACTTCAACCTGGCCAACGCGGCGCTGGCCGTGGTGGCGCTGGTCCGGGCCGGGGCGGACCCGTCCGCGGCGGCGGCCGGGGTGGCCGCCTGCCCCGGCGTCCCGGGCCGGATGGAACGGGTCAGCGCCGAGGGCGACGAGGTGCTCGCCCTGGTCGACTACGCGCACAGCCCGGACGCGCTGGAGCGGCTGCTCCTCACCTGCCGCGGGCTGGTGACGCCGGGGTCCCGGCTCGCCGTGGTGGTCGGTGCCGGCGGCGACCGGGACCCGTACAAGCGGCCGGTGATGGGTGAGATCGCCGCGCGGCTGGCCGACCTCACCGTGCTCACCAGCGACAACCCGCGGTCCGAGGACCCGCTGGCGATCCTGTCCGCCCTGCGCGAGGGCGCGGACCGGGTGCCCGGGGCCCGGGTCGAGGTGCTGGCGGACCGGCGCGCCGCGATCGAGCGGGCCGTGTCGCTGGCCGGGCCGGGCGACGTCCTGGTCGTCGCCGGCAAGGGCCACGAGCAGGGCCAGGAGGCCGCCGGGGTGATGCAGCCCTTCGACGACCGGGTGGTGCTGCGCGAGTCGCTGCGGCTGGTGCGCCGGTGATCCCGATGCGGCTGGCGGACGTCGCAGCCGTGGCCGGCGGCACGCTCGGGTCCGGCGACCCGGACGCGCTGGTGACCGGGCCCGTGTTCCGCGACTCCCGGGGGGTCGTGCCCGGCGGGCTGTTCGTCGCCGTCGTCGGCGCCCACGTCGACGGGCACGAGTTCGTCCCGGAGACCGTCGCGGCCGGCGCGGTGGCGGGCCTGGTCACCCGGGCCGTCGACGCGCCGCACGTGCTGGTCGACGACCTCGAAGCCGCGCTGGCCCGGCTGTCCCGCGCCGTGGTAGACCGGCTCGTCGCCGACGGGCTGGTGGTGGTCGGCCTGACCGGCTCCTCCGGCAAGACGAGCACCAAGGACCTGCTCGCCGAGCTGCTCGAGGTCGCCGGGCCGACCGTCGCGACCCACGGGTCGCTCAACAACGAGCTCGGGCTGCCCATCACCGCGCTGCGGGCCGACGCCGACACCCGGTTCCTCGTCGTCGAGATGGGCGCGCGGGGCGCCGGTCACATCGCCGACCTGTGCGCTGCGGCGCCGCCGCGGATCGGCGTGGTCCTCAACGTCGGCGCGGCACACGCGGGCGAGTTCGGCGGCAAGGAGGCGACCGCTCGCGCGAAGGCCGAGCTGGTCCAGGCGCTGCCCGCTGCGGCGGAGGGCGGGGTCGCCGTGCTCAACGCCGACGACCCGCTGGTGGCGGCGATGGCCGGGCAGACCAGGGCGCGGGTAGTGACGGTCGGCACCGGAGCCGACGCGCAGGTGCGGGCCGAGGACGTGTGGCTCGACGCACGGGGCCGCCCGACGTACATGCTGCACCCGCCGGTCGGTGACCCGGTCCGGGTGTCGCTGCCCCTGCACGGCGCGCACCACGTCGGCAACTCGCTGGCCGCGGCCGCGGTCGCGCTCGAGCTCGGCCTGACCCCGGCCCAGGTGGCCGGTGCGCTCGGCCGGGTGGCCTCGGCGAGCCGGTGGCGGATGGAGGTGACCGACCGGCCGGACGGGGTGACGGTGGTCAACGACGCGTACAACGCGAACCCCGACTCGGTGCGGGCCGCGCTGGAGGCGGTGGCGGCCATGGCGGGCGGCCGGCGTACCTGGGCGGTGCTCGGCGAGATGCGTGAGCTCGGCGCGGCGTCCGCGGCCGAGCACCAGCGGGTGGGCAGACTGGCCCGCAGGTTGGGTGTCGACCGTCTGGTGGTCGTGGGGGACGGCGCGCGGGCGATGCATGTCGGCGCGCTCGCGGAGGGTGCGCTCGAGGGAGAGGAGTCGGTGGTCGTGGCCGATGTGCCCGCAGCCGTGGGGCTGCTGGCACCGGCACTGCGCCCGGGGGACGTGGTGCTGGTCAAGGCGTCCCGGGCGGACGGCCTGGAGCGCGTTGCGGCCGCGCTGCTCGACGACGTGCCGGAGACCGCCTCGTGAGGCAGGTCCTGCTGGCCGCCTCGCTCGGCCTAATCATCACCCTGTTCGGGACACCGGTGGCGATCCGCGCGCTGGTCCGCCAGGGCTACGGGCAGCTGATCCGCGACGACGGCCCCACCTCGCACCACACCAAGCGCGGCACCCCGACCATGGGTGGCGCGGTCATCATCCTGGGCACCCTGATCGGGTACTTCGGGGCGCACCTGATCACCTGGCGTCCGGTGACCGTGTCCGGGCTGCTGGTGCTGTTCCTGATGAGCGGCCTGGGGCTGGTCGGGTTCCTCGACGACTACATCAAGGTGGCCAAGCAGCGCAGCCTCGGCCTGCGCGCCTGGGCCAAGCTGGCCGGGCAGATGCTGGTCGCGGTCACCTTCGCGGTGCTGGCCCTGCAGTTCGAGGACCCGGCGACCGGACTGACCCCTGCCTCGACCGAGATCTCCTTCATCCGCGACACCGGCCTGGCGCTGGGCGCCGTGATGTTCGTGGTGTGGGCGTACGTCATGATCGCCGGCACCTCGAACGGCGTGAACCTCACCGATGGTCTGGACGGCCTGGCCACCGGGTCCTCGGTGATGGTGTTCGCGTCGTACGTGCTGATCGGCATCTGGCAGTTCGGGCAGAACTGTGCGACCGAGCTGTCCAGCAAGTGCTACGAGGTCCGCGACCCGCTCGACCTGGCCGTGGTGGCCGCCGCGGTGATGGGCGCCTGTTTCGGCTTCCTGTGGTGGAACGCGTCGCCGGCGAAGATCTTCATGGGCGACACCGGGTCGCTCGCGCTGGGCGGCGCGCTGGCCGGGCTGGCGATCACCACGCGGACCGAGCTGCTGCTGGTGCTGGTCGGCGGGCTGTTCGTGCTGATCGCGCTCTCGGTGATCGTGCAGGTCGGGTTCTTCAAGCTCACCCGCAAGCGGGTGTTCCGGATGGCCCCGCTGCAGCACCACTTCGAGCTGGTCGGCTGGGGCGAGGTGACGATCGTCATCCGGTTCTGGATCATCGCCGGGCTGCTCGTGGCGCTCGGTCTCGGCGTCTTCTACGCCGAGTGGGTCACCGGCGCGGGAACGTGAGCTGGCTCGACCTGGTCGGGACACGCGTGTGCGTGGCCGGCATCGGGGTGGCCGGTGCCTCGGCGGTGCGGGCGCTGGCCGCCCGCGGCGTGCAGGTGGTGGCGGTCGACGGCCGGGACGGCCCGGCCGAGCAGCAGCTCGCGCAGGGCCTTCGCGGGCTCGGCGCGGAGGTCCGGCTGGGTGCCGCCGAGGAGCTGCCCGAGGGGACCGACCTCGTCGTCACGTCGCCGGGATGGCGCCCAACCCAGCCGCTGCTGGCGGCCGCGGCGTCCGCCGGCGTCCCGGTCTGGGGCGACGTCGAGCTGGCCTGGCGGCTGCGCCGCACCGACGCGCCGTGGCTGGGCGTCACCGGCACGAACGGGAAGACGACGACGGTGCAGATGCTCGAGTCGGTGCTGCGCGCGGCCGGCCTGCGTGCCGTCGCGGCCGGAAACGTCGGGCTGCCGGTGCTGGACGCGGTCCTCGCCGAGCCGGCGTACGACGTCCTGGCCGTCGAGGTCTCCAGCTTCCAGCTGCACTGGGCGAGCACCGTGGAGTTCCGGGCGGGGGCGGTGCTCAACCTCGCCCCGGACCACCTCGACTGGCACGGCTCGATGGACGCGTACGCCGAGGCGAAGGCCTCGGTCTGGCGCGGTGCGGGGACGGCCGTGTTCAACGCGGACGACCCGGCGGTGGCCGCCCTGGCCGCCGCCCGCGGCGGGCGCCGCGTCGGCTTCACGCTCGGCGACCCGGTGGACGGACAGCTCGGCGTCTCCGGTACCGCCCTCCTCGACCGCGCGTACTGCCCTGCCGCAGACCTGCGCGGCAGCGCACTAGGCGGGCCAGCAGGTGTGCCGGATGCGAGCCCTGCCGCAGAGGTGCGCGGCAGGGCACTACGCGGCGGGGAGGAGGCACCCGCTGGGGTGGTCCTGGCGGAGGTGACAGACGTCCGGCCGGCCGCGCCGCACAACGTGGCGAACGCGCTGGCGGCCGCGGCGCTCGCCCGGGCCGTCGGAGTCGACCCGGCGGCCGTGCAGGACGGGCTGCGGACCTTCGCGCCCGGCGGCCACCGCATCGCGCATGTCGCGAGCGTGGCCGGGGTCGACTACGTCGACGACTCCAAGGCGACAAACCCGCACGCCGCCGCAGCCTCGCTGCGCGCCTTCGACCGGGTGGTGTGGATCGCCGGCGGACTGGCCAAGGGCGCCCGCTTCGAGGAGGTCGTCGACGGCGCGGCAGGACGCCTGCGGGCCGCGGTGCTCATGGGGCGCGACCGGGCGCTGGTGGCCGAGGCGCTCGCGCGACACGCGCCGCAGATCCCGGTCGTCGAGGTCACCGGCACGGACACTGGTGCGATGGACGACGTCGTGCGCGCCGCCGCGGGTCTCGCCGAGCCCGGCGACACCGTGCTGCTGGCGCCCGCCTGCGCGTCCATGGACATGTTCCGGGACTACGCCGCGCGGGGCGACGCCTTCGCCGAGGCGGTCCGGCGGCTCGGCTCGTGACGTCCGTCTCCGCGACCCCGCCGGTCAGCCTGCCCCGCGCGTCGCTGCTCGACCGGCCGGCCACGCCGTACTACCTGCTCCTGGGTGCGAGCACGCTGCTGCTCGTCCTCGGCGTCGTGATGGTGTTCTCCGCCTCGAGCGTCACCGCCTTCGCCTTCCTCGGGTCCTCGATGGCCATTGTGAGCAAGCAGGCCATGTGGGTGCTGATCGGGCTCCCGCTGATGTGGCTCGCCTCGCGGCTGCCGGTGCCGGCCTGGCGGATGGTCGCCTACCTCGGGCTGGCCACCTCGCTCGCGCTCCTGGTGCTGGTGGCGGTCGCCGGCACGGAGGTCAACGGCAACCGGAACTGGCTGGACTTCGGCGGCCCGTTCCGCATCCAGCCCTCGGAGCTGGCCAAGCTCTCCCTCATCCTCTGGGGCGCCGACCTGCTCGCCCGCAAGGAGCGGCTCCTCACCCAGTGGAAGCACCTGCTCGTCCCGGTCCTGCCGGTAGGGGGCGGCGTCATCGGCCTGGTGCTGCTCGGCGGCGACCTCGGCACCGCCGTCATCCTGGCGGCCATCCTCGGCGCGCTGCTCTACGTGGCCGGCGCCCCGAAGCGGCTCTTCCTCGGCGCGCTCGTCCCGGCCGCGCTGTTCATCGCCTGGATGGTCAACTCGCACTCGTACCGCATGTCCCGCATCACCGACTGGCTGCACCCCGAGCAGGCCGACCCGCTCGGCACCGGCCTGCAGGCGCTGCACGGCAAGTTCGCGCTCGCCTCGGGCGGCTGGTGGGGCGTCGGCCTCGGCGGGTCGAAGGAGAAGTGGGGTGCCCTGCCCGAGGCCCACACCGACTTCATCTTCGCCATCATCGGCGAGGAGCTCGGCCTGGTCGGGACGCTGGCGGTGCTCGGGCTGATCGGCGCGATCGGCTACTCCGGGCTGCGGATCGCGCTGGCCGCCACCGACCCGTTCGTCCGGCTGGCCGCCGCCGGCGTGACAGCCTGGCTGCTCGTGCAGGCACTCGTGAACATCGGGGCGGTCCTCGGCCTGCTGCCGATCATGGGCGTGCCGCTGCCGCTCGTGTCGTACGGCGGTTCCGCACTCGTCCCGACCATGCTCGGCATCGGCATGCTGCTGTCGTTCGCCCGCCCGCCCGGCACCCGGACCTCCCGGTTCTCCCGTCGCCGCTCCGGCCGGGGCGTGGGACGTTCCGCCGTGCAGGTCGCGCGGGCCCGGCAGCGAGAGGTGGCGCGCTAGCCGTGCACGTCGTCATCGCCGGAGGAGGGTCCGCCGGCCACATCGAGCCTGCCCTCGCGTTCGCCGACGCGCTGCGCCGCCGCGACCCGGCCGCCCAGGTCACGGCGCTCGGCACCGAGCGCGGGCTCGACACCCGCCTCATCCCGGCCCGCGGCTACCCCCTCGAGCTGATCCCGCCGGTGCCCATCCCGCGCCGGCCCGGGCTCGACCTGCTGCGGGTGCCCGGCCGGCTGCGCCGGGCGGTGGCCGCTGCCGCCGCGGTGCTGCGCCGGACCCAGGCCGATGCGCTCGTCGGGTTCGGCGGGTTCGTGTCGGGACCTGCCTACCTCGCGGCCCGGCGGCTGCGGGTCCCGATCGTGGTCCACGAGGCCAACCCCCGGCCCGGGTGGGCCAACCGCCTCGGGGCCCGCTTCACGACGTACGTCGCGACGTCGTTCCCCGGCACCCCCATCGCACACGGGCGGCACCTCGGCCTGCCCATCCGCACGAGCATCGCCACGCTGGACCGTGCCGCGCGTCGCGCCGAGGGCCGGGCCGCGTTCGGGCTCGAGCCGGACCGGCCGACCCTGCTGGTGACCGGCGGTTCGCAGGGTGCCCGGCGGCTCAACGAGGCCGCGGCCGGCGCCGCCGCGCACCTGCGCGCCCACGGGGTGCAGGTCCTGCACGCCACCGGCAGCGGGCACACGGTGACGGTCGAGGACCCGGGCAGCTCCCCGCCGTACGTCGTCGTGCCCTACCTGGACCAGATGGACCTCGCCTACGCCGCGGCCGACCTGGCGCTGTGCCGGGCCGGCGCCAACCCGGTGGTCGAGCTGACCGCGGTCGGGCTGCCCGCGGCGTACGTCCCGCTGCCGATCGGCAACGGCGAGCAGGCCCTGATGGCGCGCCCCGTGGTCGAGGCCGGTGGCGGGTTGATGGTCGACGACGCCGACTGCACCCCCGAGTGGGTCCGCACGACCCTGACCCCGCTGCTCACCGACCCGACCCGGTTGGCGACCATGGGTGCGGCCGCCGCGAGCTCCGGGCGGCGCGACGCCGACGAGCGTCTGGTCGACCTGGTCCTCGAGGCCGTCGAGGAGAGGAGGGCGCGGTGAGCGACGCCGGGCCGGTTCCGGCCGAGCAGCTGGGCACCGTCCATTTCGTCGGCATCGGCGGCGCCGGTATGTCCGGCATCGCCCGCATCATGCTGGCCCGCGGCCTGCCCGTCACCGGGAGCGACGCCAAGGAGACCGTGACCCTGGCCGCGCTGCGGGCCCTCGGCGCGACGGTGCACGTGGGGCACGCCGCCGAGCACGTCGGCGATTCGGACACGCTGGTGGTGTCGACCGCCATCCGCCCGACCAACCCCGAGCTGCTCGAGGCGCAGCGCCGCGGGCTGCGGGTGATCCACCGCGCCGGGGCGCTCGCCTCGGTCATGGTCGGCCGGCGGGCCGTGGCCGTCGCGGGAACCCACGGCAAGACCACCACCACGTCGCTGCTGACCGTCGCGATCCAGCACTGTGGCGCCGACCCGTCGTTCGCCATCGGCGGCAACCTCAACGAGTCCGGGGCCAACGCGCACAACGGGTCCGGCGACGTGTTCGTCGCCGAGGCGGACGAGAGCGACGGGTCGTTCCTGCAGTACTCCCCACAGGCCGCGGTCGTCACCAACGTCGAGCCGGACCACCTCGACCACTACGGCACCCCGGAGGCGGTGGCCGACGCCTTCGAGGCCTTCGTCGGGCGGATCCGCCCGGGTGGCTTCCTCGTCACCTGCGCCGACGACCCGGGCGCCCGGCGGCTGGCCGAGTACGCCCGCGCGGTCGGGCTCGACGTACGCACCTACGGCGAGAGCGCCGACGCCGACCTGCGGATCGTGGACCTGAGGATGAAGGGTCTGGGCAGCTCGTTCGAGCCGGTCGCGCTCGGCCGCCGGCTGGGCCGAGTCGACCTCCGCCTCCCCGGTCGGCACAACGCGCTCAACGCCGCCGCGGCGCTCACCGTCGGCATCGGGCTCGGCTTTCCCGTGGAGCGGCTGCGCGAGGGGCTGGCGACGTTCAGCGGCACCCGGCGCCGGTTCGAGCACAAGGGCAGCGTCGGGGGAGTGCGGGTCTACGACAGCTACGCCCACCACCCGACCGAGCTGGCCGCCGACCTGACCGCCGCGCGCGACGTGGCCGACGGCGGCCGGGTCGTCGTCGTGTTCCAGCCGCACCTGTTCAGCCGGACCCGGTTCTTCGCCGACGACTTCGGCAAGGCACTCGGCCTGGCCGACGAGGTCGTCGTCATGGACGTGTACGCCGCGCGGGAGGACCCGGTCCCCGGCGTCACCGGCGCGCTGGTGGCGGCGGCCGTCCCGCTGCCGCCGCAGCATGTGGTGTTCGAGCCGTCCTGGTCGAGCGTCGCCGGGCACCTCGCCGACCGGGCCAAGCCCGGCGACGTGGTGCTGACCTGCGGGGCGGGCGACGTCACGATGATCGGACCCGAGGTGCTGGCCCGCCTGGAGGCCGGGTCGCCGTGACCGTGTCGACCAGCCTGCCGGACCGCGCGGCGCAGCGCGGCCGGGCCAGGCGTCGCTCGCGGCTGCGTGCCAGCCTCGTGGTGCTGGTGCTGCTCGGGCTGCTGGCCGCCTCCGGCTGGCTGGTGCTCGGCTCCAGCGCGCTCGGCGTGCGCACCGTCCGGGTCACCGGCACGGAGCGGCTGACCGCGGTGCAGGTGCGGGAGCAGGCAGCCATCGCACCGGGTACGCCGCTCGCCCGGGTCGACACCGACGCCGTCGCGCGCCGGCTGCGGTCCCTGCCGCCGGTGCGCCAGGTCGAGGTGGTGCGGCGCTGGCCGCGCACGGTCGAGATCGCGGTCCGCGAGCGGACACCTGCCGCCGTGCAGGCCCGGGGGTCGTCCTGGGTTCTCGTCGACCGCAGCGGCGTCGGGTTCGCGATGGTGTCGAGGCGGCCGGACGGGCTGCCGCTGGTCAGCGCCCCGGTCGACGCGGGCCGCCCGGCCATGCGGGCGGCGCTGGACGTCCTACACGTGCTGCCGGTCCCGTTGCGGGACCAGGTTCGCCAGGTCCGGGCCGCCGACGCCGAGCACGTGACCATGCGGCTCTCGCGCGGGCGGACCGTGCTGTGGGGGAGCACCGAGCGCAGCGAACGCAAGGCGGCCGTGCTGGCCGTGCTGCTCTCCCGCAAGGCGTCCGTCTACGACGTGAGCGCCCCCGACACCCCCACCACCCGCAAGTAGCCCGGCGCACGGCGGTGGCCGGAGACGGGTCACCCGAGGGGTCCGAATCGGGCTCGGCGTGTCGGCGCGTCGGTCGTTGAGTCGGACCCTTGGTCCACCTACCGTCCCTGCAACCTCGAAGTTGACATAACTATAACGCTCAACTAGAGGGTGAGGGTTCCGGGTCGGCCGGGGCCTCGAGCGCCAAGGGGAAAGAGGACACCGACGTGGGAGCACCGCAGAACTACCTCGCGGTCATCAAGGTCGTCGGCATCGGCGGCGGTGGCGTCAACGCGGTCAACCGGATGATCGAGGTCGGCCTCAAGGGCGTCGAGTTCATCGCCATCAACACCGACGCCCAGGCGCTGCTGATGTCCGACGCGGACGTCAAGCTCGACGTCGGCCGGGAGCTGACCCGCGGGCTGGGTGCCGGCGCCAACCCGGAGGTGGGTCGCAAGGCGGCCGAGGACCACGCGGAGGAGATCGAGGAGGTCCTCAGGGGGGCCGACATGGTCTTCGTCACCGCCGGCGAGGGCGGCGGCACCGGCACCGGCGGCGCGCCGGTCGTGGCGCGCATCGCGCGCTCGCTGGGCGCCCTGACGATCGGGGTCGTGACGCGACCCTTCGGCTTCGAGGGCCGCCGGCGGGCGAACTCCGCCGAGACCGGCATCGACGAGCTGCGCGAGGAGGTCGACACCCTCATCGTCATCCCCAACGACCGGCTGCTGTCGATCTCCGACCGAAACATCTCGATGCTCGACGCCTTCAAGTCTGCCGACCAGGTGCTCCTGCAGGGCGTGTCCGGCATCACCGACCTGATCACCACGCCCGGCCTGATCAACCTCGACTTCGCCGACGTGAAGTCGGTGATGTCCGGCGCCGGGTCGGCGCTGATGGGCATCGGGTCCTCGCGCGGTGACGACCGCGCGGTGGAGGCGGCCGAGATGGCGATCTCCTCGCCGCTGCTCGAGGCGTCCATCGACGGCGCCCACGGCGTGCTGCTGTCGATCTCGGGCGGCTCCGACCTCGGGCTGTTCGAGATCAACGAGGCCGCCCAGCTCGTCTCGGAGGCTGCCCACGCCGAGGCGAACATCATCTTCGGTGCGGTCATCGACGACGCGCTCGGCGACGAGGTGCGGGTCACCGTCATCGCCGCAGGCTTCGACGGCGGCACGCCGCGACGCGCGGTGCCCACCCCGGCTCGGCGGGCCGAGCCGGGCGAGGCACCGGCCCGTGCCGACGCCACCGGCACCTCGTTCGAGCGGTCCACCGACCGGCGGGCGGAGCGAGCCGAGCCCACCGAGCGCACCCAGCAGGAGCCGGAGCCGGCGATGGCGGGCGCCCGCACGTCGGATCACCACATCGACCTGCAGCGCGAGCCGGCTCACGCCGCCCGGCCCACCCGCACGATCGTCTTCGACGACGAGGGCGACGACCTCGACGTGCCCGAGTTCCTCAAGTAGGCAGAGGCCTCGAGCAGGCGAGGACCACCCCACCGACCGGACCGGTCGGCGGAGCCCCGCGAGGGCACCGCCGACCGGTCCTGCCATCTCCGTAGGCTTCGCCCATGTTCCTCCGGAGCGGATCCCTCGGCAGAGGGCGGTACGCCGTGACCGACCGCCGGGGCGGGGTCAGCATGGCGCCGTACGCCGAGCTGGACCTCGGGGACCACGTCGGGGACGACCCGGCCGCCGTGGCCGAGAACCGGACGCGGTTGGCCACGGCCCTCGGCGCCTCGCAGCTGGCCTTCATGCGGCAGGTCCACGGCCGCGACGTCG
>DASVBQ010000269.1:0-3696 GCA_036375795.1 Actinomycetes bacterium | reverse complement strand
CGTGCGCACCGTCGTGGTTCGCGCCCCGCGCCTGGTCAACGTCGTGCCCGCATGAGCCGGGTCGCCGTCGTCACCGACTCGACGTGCTACCTGCCGGCGCAGCTGGTCCGCGAGTGCGACATCGAGGTGGTGCCGCTGCAGGTGGTGATCGGCGGTACGGCGTACGACGAGGGCGGGGAGACCTCGTCGGCGACCGTCGCCCAGGCACTGCGCTCGTGGACGCCGGTGACCACGTCACGACCAGGGCCGGCGGCGTTCGCCGACGCCTACGAGCGGGCGGCGGAGCGCGGCTGCGACGGCGTGGTGTCCGTCCACCTGTCGTCGAAGATGTCGGGCACCGTCGAGTCGGCTGAGCTCGCGGCGAAGGAGTCGCCGGTGCGCGTCGAGGTCGTGGACTCGCGCTCGCTCGGGATGGGACTCGGGTTTGCCGTGCTCGCCGCGGCGCGTGCCGCCTTGGACGGCGGAACGGTGGACGACGTCGCCGGCGTGGCCCGCACGCGAGCCGCCGCGACGGCCGCGATCTTCTACGTCGACACCCTGGAGCACCTGAGGCGCGGCGGCCGGATCGGGCCGGCGGCGGCGCTGCTGGGGTCGGCGCTCGCGGTCAAGCCGCTCCTGCACCTGGTGGACGGGCACATCGAGCCACTGGAGAAGGTGCGCACCTCGTCACGAGCGATCGCCCGGTTGGAGGAGCTCGCCGTGGAGAAGGCCGGGAGCGCAGCCGTGGACGTCGCGGTGCATCACCTGGCGAACCCGGACCGGGCCGAGTCGCTGGCGCAGCGACTGCTGACGCGGATCCGCGGTCTGCAGGACATGCACGTCAGCGAGGTGGGCGCCGTCGTCGGCGCGCACGTCGGGCCCGGGATGCTCGCGGTGGTCGTCGCGCCGCGCTGACGTCCACAGTCTCGGGCGCGGCTGTCGTTGTCCACAGCCGCGCCGTGAACTGCGCCTGAGGAGCCGGTCGCTGCCTACCGTCCCCGGGTGGGCGAACGGAGGCCAAGGCACCGACGAAGTGGGTGGCGCGACGACGACCTGACCGAGACGGCGCGTCGCCGGCTGCGGGAGGCCGCCGCGGTGACGGGAGCCGACGGGTGGGTGCCGCAGCGCCCGGACCCGGTTGGTCCCTCGACCGCTCTGTCGGCCGACCCCACGGCGGTGGCGCCGCCGGGGCGCGGCCGGCGGTCCCGAGCGGCGTTGGCCGACCGCCTGCCGGTCACGCTGCGGGCGGCGACTCTTGCCCCCGCCGGCAGGGCGCTCGGCGGCCTGCTGCTGCTCGTGGTCCTGGCTGCGGCGACGGCACTGGGCATCGCGTGGCTGGCCCGGCCGAGCGAGCAGCCCCTGCCGGCCCGCCGCCAGCTCGTCGGCTCGCCGCTGTCGGTGACGACGCCCGCGGTGCCACCGGCAGCAGCCGCGCCTGCTCCGGAGGGCACTGTGCTGGTGCACGTCGCGGGCGCCGTGCGCCGTCCTGGGGTGGTCGAGCTGCCGGCGGGCTCGCGGGTCGCCGACGCCGTCGAGGCGGCCGGTGGTGCCCGCCGTGCGGCGGTGACCGCGAGCGTGAACCTCGCGCGGCTCCTGGTCGACGGCGAGCAGGTCGTGGTTCAGCGTCGCGGTGCGCAACCTGTCGCCGCGGCTCCCGGCGGACCAGGCGTCAGCTCGGCCGGTGCCTCGGGGTCGGTGCCGACAGGGCCGGTGGACCTCAACACGGCGACCATGGAGCAGCTCGACGCCCTGCCGGGCATCGGTCCGGTCCTGGCGCAGCGGATCCTCGACTGGCGTGGCGCGCACGGCCGGTTCAGCTCGGTCGACGAGCTCGGCGAGGTGTCGGGGATCGGCGAGGCGACCTTGTCCGACCTGCGTCCCGTGGTGACGGTGTGACCGGGTCCGCTCCGGTCCCGGGCGCCGGGCACGGTGGCCGTTCGCCCGATGGCCGAGGCAACGAACGACGGGAGGAACCGCCCGACCTGAGGTTGGTGCTGCCGGCCATCGCGGTCTGGACGGGCACGTTCATCGCCACCGGGCGTGGTCCATGGTGGGTGGCGGTTCCGCTGGCGGGTGGTGTCACGGTGGTCGTGGTGCGCGCGGCGCGCCACACGCGTGGTCGCCCGGGGGCGAGGTGGGGCGGCGGGTCACGCGTGGGGGCTGCAGTCTGCCTGGCGCTGGCCGCCGGACTCGTGGTCGGCTCGGTGCACCGGGCCGGCCTGGGGTCCGGGCCGGTCGACGAGCTCGCCGCGGAACGCGCGACGGTGCAGGCGTGGGGCGTCGTCACGGCCGATCCGGTCCGAGCCCTGACGTCGGTGCCCGCCCGCACGCCTGGTCGCGCCGAGACGATGTTCGTGGCCACGGTGAGGCTCGACGGCCTGCTGGCACGCGGGCGGTCGTTCCGGGTGCGGACGCCGGTGGTCGTGCTCGCCCGGGACCGCAGCTGGGGCCGGCTCCTGCCGGGTCAGCGGGTCGGGCTGTCGGGGCGTCTCGGCCCGGCCCGGGCGGGTCAGCCGGCTGCGGCGGTGCTGTCGGTGCGTGGCCCACCCGTGCTCGAGGGAGAGCCGCCATGGGTGCAGCGCGCGGCGGGCGAGCTGCGGGCGGGCCTGCGCCGAGCCAGCGACGGCCTGCCGTCGGGGCAGCGCGGCCTGCTCCCCGGCCTGGTGGTCGGTGACACGTCCCGCCTGCCGGCTGCGCTGTCGGAGGACTTCCGTACCGCCGGTCTCACCCATCTGACCGCCGTCAGCGGCGCGAACCTCGCGATCGTGACCGGCTTCGTGCTGCTGGTCGGTCGCTACGCCGGACTGCGCGGACGAGCCCTGCCGGCGGCCGCGGCGCTGGCCATGGGTGGGTTCGTGGTGCTTGCCCGTCCCCAACCGTCGGTGCTGCGCGCCGCCGTGATGGGTGCTGTCGCGCTGGCGGCCCTGGCCTCCGGTCGCCGGCGGCGCAGCCTCGCCGCCCTCGGCGCCAGCGCGGTCGTGCTGCTGCTGCTCGACCCGTGGCTGGCCCGGTCGTACGGCTTCGTGCTCTCCGTTCTCGCCACCGGCGCGCTGGTCCTGCTCGCCCCGGGCTGGGCACGTCGCTGGCAGGACCGTGGGGTGCCCTCGGTGCTCGCCCACGCGCTGGCCGTCCCGCTCGCGGCTCAGCTCGTCTGTGCGCCGGTGGTGGCGATGCTGAGCGGCCAGGTCAGCCTGGTGGCGGTTCCGGCCAACCTCCTGGTCGCCCCTGCCATTGCCCCGGCAACCGTCCTCGGGGTGCTCGCGACGGTCGCCTCTGCGGTGCACCCGCCGACGGCGGGAGTGCTGGCCTGGGTGGCGGGGCTGTTCGTGTGGTGGGTCGTCGCCGTGGCGCAGCGGGCCGCGGCGGTGCCCTGGGCGGCCGTCGGCTGGCCCGGCACGGTGACGGGAGCGCTCCTGCTCTCGGCCATCGTGCTGGCGGGGATCCCGGCGGCGCGACGGCTTGCACGGCGCCCCGGTCACGCCGCCGCCGCGGGGCTCCTTCTCTCGGTCGTCCTGGTGGTTCCGGCGGAGCGGCCGGGCTGGCCGCCCCGCGACTGGTTGCTGGCGGCGTGCGACGTGGGGCAGGGGGACGCGCTGGTGCTGGCGGCAGACGGCGACCGTGGTGTGGTCGTCGACGCGGGGCCGGACCCACGCGCGGTCGACCGCTGCCTGCAACGGCTCGGCGTCCGCGAGGTCCCGCTGGTGGTGCTGACCCACC
>DASVBQ010000252.1:0-4405 GCA_036375795.1 Actinomycetes bacterium | reverse complement strand
CGGGACGTCCACGACGGCGATCCCGCCACCATCCACGTGCTGGGTCTCGATGACGGCGTGGCCGCGGGCACCGTCCGGCTGTACCCGCTCGGCGGTGGGGAATGGAAGGGGGACCGCCTGGCGGTGCTGCCCGACCACCGGCGCAGCGGCCTCGGCGCCCCGCTGGTGCGTTATGCCGTCGCGACGGCGGGAGCGCTGGGTGGGACCCGGATGGTGGCGCAGATCCAGGCGCCCAACGTGCGCTTCTTCCGGGCCCTCGGCTGGACGGCGGTCGGCGACCTGGCCGACTACGTCGGGCTGCCGCATCAGCAGATGTCGATCGCGCTGCGGTGACGGAAAGCCCGCGGTCACCGGCCGAGGTTGGTGACGCCCGCCCGACGCAGGTCGAAGACCTCGGCTGTCTCCGGGCCGCGGCTCAGGCGGATGCGACCGGTGTCGTCGATCACGCCGACCGACGCGGCGCTCAGCTCGCGGTCGGCGAACGCAGCCAGACACCGGGCGACCTGCGACGACGGGCAGGTCAGCAGGAACGCATAGCACGGAAAGCACGCCAGCCAGTCGGCGAGCGGCACGCCCTCGGGTGCCGGCACGACGTCCAGGTCGACGTCCAGGCCGAGCCGGCCCGGCTCGAGGAGCATGGCCAGCGACCCGACCAGCCCGGCCATGCTCACGTCCTTGGCCGCGACCGCGATGCCCGCATCGGCGAGGTCGGCCAGCAGCCGCACGTCGCTGGCCAGCCGATCGCCGCGCTCGTCGAACGACGTGAAGAACGGGAAGTCGGGTCGCATCGCACCCGCGACGCAGCAGCCGATCACCAGCTCCTGTCCAGGCGCCGCGTGCTGGGCCGAGAGCACGCGCGCTGCTCGACCGACGCCGAAAGCCGACAGCGCGGGTGGCCCGTCCGTGCGCGTCAGGTGGCCGCCGACGATCGGGACGTCGTAGAGCTCGGCCGCCCACCGCATCCCGCGCAGGATCTCGCGACTGGTCGCCTCGGTGCCGACCACGGTGTCGAGCAGCGCGACCGGTCGGGCTCCCATGGCGGCCAGGTCGTTGACGTTGGCCAGCACGGCGGCCACCCCGGCGCCGTACGGGTCGGCGGCGACGAAGCTCGGCAGGATGGCCTCGCCACCGACGACCACCTGACCGTCCCCGGCTGGCAGCACCGCGCCGTCATCGCCCGGTCCGGCGTACCAGTCCCCGGCCCCGAGCACCTCCGCGACCAGCCCGATGTGCGTCTTCGCCAGCACTCCCGGAAGCCGCCGCAAGCCCTCTGCGAGGACGTCCAGCTCGGTCAACACGGCCTCCTGGGGCTCTACCCCGTGCACCCTGGATTTCTACCATGGTGAACGCCCGGCCGGATTTCCTCTCACTTCCCGAGCGGTCCGCGAAGCCCCGGCGGCGGGGCATCACGCACCTGCTCGACAAGGGCCTGCCGACCGTCGAGGCCGAGGCGCTCCTGCAGGTCTGCGGTCCGTACGTCGACGTGTGGAAGCTCGGCTGGGGCACCGCCTACCTGGATCCGGGCCTGGACGAGAAGCTCGCCCTGCTCGACGGCTGCGGGGTGCTGGCCTGCACGGGCGGCACCTTGCTGGAGGTCGCCTGGCGGCAAGGCGTCGCCGAGGACTTCCTGACCTGGGCCGCGGCGGCCGGCTTCCCCTGCGTCGAGGTGTCCTCCGGTGTCGTGGGCATGACCGCGGCAGAGAAGCGGGAGCTCATCGCGACCGCGGCGGACCGGTTCGTCGTGCTCGGCGAGATCGGCTCGAAGGACCCACGCGTGACCGTGACCGGGGACGAGTGGGGAGCGGCGGCCGCGGCAGACCTCGAAGCCGGGGTCACCTGGGTCGTCACCGAGGGACGCGAGAGCGGCACCGTCGGTCTCTTCGACCCGTCCGGCGAGGTGCGGGTCGACGTGGTGGACGCGGTCGTCGCCGCCGTCGGGGTCGATGCCGTCGTGTTCGAGGCGCCGCGCAAGGAGCAGCAGGCGTGGCTGATCAACCGCTTCGGCCCGGACGTCAACCTCGGCAACGTCCTGCCGGGTGAGGCGCTGGCACTGGAGGCGCTCCGACTCGGGCTCCGCGCCGACACCGTGGCCTCCTCGCCGAGCCGGACGAGCACCCGATGAGCACCTTTCCGCATCGCTACCGGGAAGTCTCGGTCGCCGACGTGGACGTCCCGCTGGAGGCCGACGCGCTGCGCGCTCTGCTCACCTCCCGGCCGGTGTACCGCCGCACGCGCTACATCGTCGTACGTCGTGACGGTGCGACCGCTCTGGCCGAGGTGCGCACCGTGGCTGCGGACTCGCTGTTCTACGACGTGGCCGACGCCTGGCTGCTGGCCGGGCCGGACAAGACCAGCTACCTGTATCGTCCGGAGGTCGACACGGCAGTCCCGAGCGAACTGGTCGCTGCGGCGCAGGGCGCGCCGGGCGCTCGGTGTGTCGTCGTCGAGGGCCGCTACGGCCACGTCAGCTTCGTCCTCGACCCCGACCCGGTGCGGCTGCACGTGCTGGACGTCGCACCGCCGTGGCCGGCGAAGCTCGTCGACCAGGTCGACCGGGTGCTCCAGACGGCCGAGGACCTTCCCGGCGTCCTCCCGCTGCCCCAGGTCATCGAGCTGTCGGACCTGCTGCCGGAGCGGCCGACCGGCCACTACCTCCTGCAGTGCCGCGGCGGGGGCATGGACGTGCCGGGCACGGACGTGTCCTACCTCGACGAGGTTCCGCCGCGGGCCGACTGGACGTTGCTCGGGTGCGCGCGCTCCCGCGCGATCCACGACTTCCTGTACGGCGGCCCGGTGCCGCAGATCGACACCTGCCCCCGCACGCTGGCGCGCGGTGTCGACATCCCGCCCGGCGAGGTGCTGCTCCTCAAGTGTTGCCTGATCGAGGAACACGTCGAGCTCGACGGCCGGACCGTCGTGGTCCCGTGGGGTGCCTCGTTCGGTGACCTCCGCGAGGGGCTCGAGGCCGCCGTCGACATCTCAGCGGCCGAGCGCGGGGACCGCTCGGGGCCGGGGCAGCGCCCGTGACCGCGCGCATCACCGACTCGGCCATGTACGGGCACCTGTGGGGGACCCCGGCCGTACGGGCCGTCTTCGAGGAGCGTGCACGGCTGCAGTCCTGGCTGGACGTGCTCGCCGCACTGGCCCGGGCGCAGGCTGCAGAGGGGATCGTGCCCGTCGAGGCCGCCGAGCAGATCACCCGGCAGGCTCGCGTCGAGCTGGTCGACCTCGACGTGGTGGCCGAGCAGACCAGGCTCACCGGCCACTCGACCCTCGGGTTGATCCGCGCGCTCGAGCAGGTCCTGCCTCCCGAGGTGCACCGGCACGTCTACGTGGGTGCCACGGTGCAGGACCTCACCGACACGTGGACCTCGCTGGCGCTGCGGGCCGTCGGCGGGGAGGCGTGGCGCGATCTCCGTCGCGTCGAGGAGCTCCTGCTCGAGCTCGCCGAGCGGCACCGGGACACCGTTCTCGCCGGGCGCACCCACGGGCAGCCCGGGGCGCCGGTGACCTTCGGCTGGAAGGCTGCGGGCTGGGCCGACGAGGTGCGCCGCCACCTCGACCGGCTCCGCGAGGGGCAGTCGCGCTGGCTGGTCGGGCAGCTCGGTGGCGGCGTGGGCACGCTCGCGGCGATGGGCGCTGTCGGGCTCGCCGTGCGGCGCCGATTCTGCACCGAGCTCGGGCTGCGCGACCCCGGCATCTCCTGGCTGGCCGCTCGCGACCGGATCGCGGAGGTCGGCGGGGTGCTGGCGATGGTCACCGGGACCCTCGCCCGCATCGGTGTCGAGGTGTACGAGCTGCAGCGGCCGGAGATCGGTGAGCTCCGCGAGCCGACCCGCGCCGACCTGGTCGGCAGCATCACGATGCCGCACAAGCGGAACCCGGAACGCAGTGAGCACCTCGACACGCTCGCCCGCCTGGTCCGGGCGAGCTCCGGAGTGCTGCTGGAGGCCATGGTCGGCCAGCACGAGCGCGACGGCCGCACCTGGAAGGCCGAGTGGGTGGCGCTGCCCGAGGTGTGCCTGCTCAGCACTGCGGCGCTGCAGGTCGCGGTCGCGCTGCTGGAGGGTCTCGAGGTCGATCAACAGGCGATGCTGGCCAACCTCGACAGCTACACGGGCAGCGAACGTGCGCTGGCCGTGCTCACGCCCCGGCTCGGCAGGCACGGCGCGCGCGAGGCCATGCAGTCGGCCCTGTCCAGCGGCCGGGCCGGCGGGCAGCCGATGGACGTCGCGCTGCGTGAGGCCGGGCTGCTGACCGACGCCGAGGCCCGGCTGCTCGCACCCGACACGGGGGCCGCGGGCGCGATGGTCGACCTGGTCGTAGCGCAGGCACGGGCGGCCCGAGCCGCGGAGGGCCCGACGTGGGGGTGACGTCTGCGGCGCGCACGCACCTCGCGGTGCTG
>DASVBQ010000245.1:0-5705 GCA_036375795.1 Actinomycetes bacterium | reverse complement strand
CACCCGCGGATCACCGCCCGCTCGGTCGTCCGGCTCAGCCCCGGCCGGGACGGCCGCAACGACACCACGACGGTGAGCTACCGCCTCGACACTCGACAGGTCGCCACCTTCCGGGTGCGCAACGCGGCCGGGAACCTCGTGCTGACCCGACGCCTCGGGGAGCAGCCCGCGGGTGCTGCCTCCGTCGTGTGGGACGGCCGCGGCGACGCCGGCCGGTTCGTGCCCAGCGGGTCGTACACGGTGGAGATCGCGACCCGGCAGCCGAGCGGCACGCTCGCCGGGCTCGCAACCGAGCCGCTCCTCGTCGACCGGGTCGCCCCCCGGGTCCGGCAGGTCGCGGTCAGCCCGTCCGTCGTCAACCCGGTCCGCGACGGCTACCGCGACTCCACCGACGTCTCGGCGCGGCTCAGCGAGGACGTCACCCGGCTGACCCTCGAGGTGCGGACCCGCTCGGGCGCGTTGGTCTACCAGGCCGCCGAGCGTCACCAACTGGCCGGCACCGTGACCGTCGCCTGGAACGGGCGTCGCAAGAACGGCTCGGTGGTGCCCTCCGGCAGCTACACGGCACGTCTCGTCGCGCAGGACCGCGCGGGAAACCGCACGGTCGGCGCCGCTGAGCCGGTGACGGTCTCGGGAGCGCGGCTGGTGCGCCAGACGGGGTCGATGACGGTCACCGCGCGCAAGTCCCTGACCGAGAGCTTCGCCGACGAGTGCTCGCTGGTCTTCCGCCACACCGACGGGAAGCGCGAGGGATGGCTCGGCTACTACAGCTCCGGGACCTGCACGTCAGAGGACGCCTACGCCGTCGGCGACCACCAGGTGCGGCTGCCCAAGGCGGCCAGCTACGGCTGGGTCCGGGTCAGCGCCTACGGCGGCCGGGCGGACCCGAAGTTCCGCGACTCGGCTCGTATCACGTACTACGACCGGCACCAGAACCTCAGCCGGACGACGTTCCGGCTCGGGCCGGCGCTCGGCACGCACACCGGTCCGAAGGTCAAGGCCGGTCCACACCTGATCCGCCACCGGGTCTTCCGCTGGTCGACCTACGCCACCGGGGTCAATTGGTACGACGTCGAGCGCTACACGGTGCGCTTCTCGTACTACGTCCTCCGCTGACGGCTCGTCACCCATCCGACACGATGAGCCCGTGAGCACGCCGGCGCAGAAGATGCACCGAGCCGCCCGGTTCGAGGACCTGGCGCATGCGGCGCTGGAGCGCTGGCTGCGGCGCCGCGGCTGGTCGCCGCGAGTGGTCCCGTTCACCGGGTACGGCACGGACGGGTGGGTGCGGGTGCTGGCCCGGGTCCTGCTGGCACCACCGGAGACCCGGTCCTACGAGCTCCGCCTCGGCCGGGGGTGGCGTCGGTTCTTGACGGCGACGGCGGCCGGGGTCCGCGTACGCGTAGAGGTGGGCGGACGGACCCACGAGGTCGTCAGCAGCCGGGGGGGCTACGTCGACGCCGTGCTCAACGCGGAGCTGCCGCCGGGCTGGGCGGAGGCGCGGATGTCCGCGGAGGGTGCGCACCCGGCGTCCGCGCGGCTGCGCATCATCGGTCAGGACATCGGCCTCGGTGTGGTCAGCGACATCGACGACACAGTCATCGTGACCGCGCTCCCTCGGCCCCTGCTTGCGGCCTGGAACACGTTCGTGCGGCACGAGACGAGCCGGCGTCCGGTGCGCGGGATGGCGACCTTCTACCGGGAGGTCGAACGTGACCACCCGGAGGCACCGGTGCTCTACCTGTCGACCGGGGCGTGGAACGTCGCGCCGGCAATCGACCAG
Organism: Actinomycetes bacterium; assembly: GCA_036375795.1. Taxonomy (GTDB): domain Bacteria; phylum Actinomycetota; class Actinomycetes; order JACCUZ01; family JACCUZ01; genus DASVBQ01. The sequence continues at coordinate 3,922 of DASVBQ010000245.1, read as the reverse complement.
TTCCTCGCGCGGCATGCCTTCCCGCCTGGACCACTGCTGATGACCGACTGGGGGCCGACCCCGGACGGGTGGTTCCGCTCCGGCCGCGAGCACAAGCGCCGGGAGCTGCGCCGCTTGCTCGACGAGCTGCCGCAGGTCCGCTGGCTGCTCGTCGGTGACGACGGTCAGCACGACCCGGAGATCTACGCCGAGGCCGCCGAGGCAACGCCCGAGCAGGTGCGTGCCGTCGCCATCCGGCAGCTCAGCGCCGCCGAGCAGGTCCTGACGCACGGCACACCGGAGCCCATCCCGGAGCGAGGAGCCCGCCGCCACCGCGACCGCGTGTACGAGGAGGTGCGAGCGTCCGACGGCTTCGGGCTGCTGAGTGCGCTTCGCTCGAGGGGCATCCTCTGACGGGCCGCGTCCCGCAAGGCGGGTCAGGGTGATCACGCTGCATCGCTATCGAGGTCATCTCATCCGGACGACGTAGGCCGTCCGGCGGCCCCTATCAGACCGAACGACCGATGGATCAATCGGCCGCAGGCGGTCACCGTGGGTCGGTCGGTACACAGCAACGTGGGGGTTGCCAACAGGGGGCTGGGGGCACCGGCCCGGCTGGGGGGAAGCGGCCCGCGTCGTCCCTGGGGGGGTGGGGACGGCGCGGGCCTGGCCGCGGTCGCTGGGGGCCTGACCGCGGTTACCTCCACAGTCGGCAGGTTCGCGGGCCCGGTCAATCGTCCGTCGTGCGTAGACCTATCTCGCGCGACCGCGCGCGACCCGACGCAGACCCAGCTCGAGTACTACGCCGATCCGCAACTCGTCGCGCCAGTGCAGCCGACGCACGACCACCCCGGCCGAGGTCTCGTAGCGGACCAGGCAACGGGTCCTGCCGGAGTCGGAATATTCCCAGAGGACCACGCCGGGCACCCAGGCACCGTCCCGCTCGACGAGCACGCTCTCACCGAGCGGCACAGTGCCCTCCCGACGTTGGCGGCGCCGCGCATTCCCTGACTCCCTCGGGAGTGGAGCGCGGCGCCTGCCGGGGATGGTGACACGGATCGGCTGACCGTCAGGGCCGAATCGCAAGGCTTGCTCATCGTCGCCGGTTCCTCACCGGAGGTGAGCGCCCGAGGCGGTCACCGGCAGCCGTGGAAGAACACGGTGACGTCGGGCTCGTAGACGGCGACCAGCCCGATCCCTCGGGCATACAGCTTGTACTCCACCTCACCCTCGGGCTGGATGAACTCCTGCACCCGGATCACGTCGGTGCGTACCCCCCAGCGGTAGACCTTGGTGCGCAGGTCGGTCTCCTCGACCCGGTTGGACTCGGTGGTGATGCCCGGCACGTCCTCGAAGTGCCACTGGGTTCCGAGCTTCGGGTCGGCCGGCATGGCGACGCCGAGGCGGTCGGTGTCCTTGCCGAACAGCCAGGTGCCCTTGGTGTTGACGACCTTGCCGGACTCGAGGTTCTTCACCTGCTCCCCGACGTAGTAGACCGTGCCGTCATCGGCCTGCGCGAAGTAGTCGAGCGTCGACTCGACCAGCTCACCACCCTCGTACGCGTCGTCCCGGATCACCACGGTCGGCACCTGCTGCCCGGCGATCGTGAACGTCCTGGTCCGCTTCAGCACCGTGCGGACCGACCGTTCCACCTCGCCGTCCTCGGTGCGGCCCTTGATCACGCATCGCTTCGTGCGCGTCAACGGGAGGTACGGGTTGTCGATCGTGCCCGGGTCGCTGAACGTCATCGACGCGGGATTGGCGGCCGCGCGTACGGCGCGGTCGGCGCCGGGAGCGGACTGTGTGCCGCAGCCCGTCACGACCAGCCCGGCCGAGGTGAGGCCGGCGACGAGGCCGACGAGGGCTCGGCCACGGCCTGTGAGATGCGACGTGTCACTCATGAGAGATCCTTCCGAGCGTCGCGGCATGGCCCCGGAATCGTGGATCACTCACCTGAGAGCGCGCTGAGACCCCCATGAGGTCCGCGGCGAGGGCGCCATCTCCGTCTGAACTGGGCAGCCGACGGTCCAACCTGGGCAGCGCTCACCGATGCCGTTGCCTCACAGCTGGACGAGCATGGGTCGGTGAGCAGGTACCGACCACTGTGAGGAGCCGTGTGAGCCCGCTCTGCCCGTCCACGTCGCGAGTCGGGTCAGGCGGCGCGTCACTGATCTCTCGGCTGCCCTGCTGGCGGCCGGCGGCCCATGACCGACGTTCAGCCGCGGCCTCGCGGTACCCACTCCGACGTACGTTCACCCGCGATCGAGCCTGAGCTCGACCGGTCGCCGGCCTATCTGGGCGGCCGGCTCCCATCAGAGTCAGAAGCCCCCTCCCCCGAGCCCGACGAGGCTCACCTAGAAGGAGACACGCACGCATGAACAACCCCAGTAGATCCAGTCCATCGACCGCCGGGCGACTCACGTCGCTGTCCGCCACGGCCGCCCTGGCGGTAGCGCTGGCCGCCGGCTTCACCACGACGGCGGTGCCGGCGCAGGCGGCGGTCAGCTCGGCGTCGATCAACGACCTGACGGCAACGCTCACCCTCGACGGTGCCGATGACAATGTGACGGTGTCGGTGTCCGGGGGCCTGCTGGTGCATGGCCAAGTGACCGGCGGGCTCAACAGCGGCTCGGACTGGGACAGCGGCACGCCGAACGATCAGACCGTGCCGGCCGACGGCACGCGCACCGTGATCGTGAACGGCGGCGACGGCAACGACTCGATCACGGTGCTTGCCAAGGCCTCCGAGCTCGCCAGTTCGGGGCTCAACGGCGACGGCGGCGACGACCTGATCACCGGGCCCGACAGCAACGACACACTCACCGGTGGTGACGGCAACGACCGGCTGGTTGCCGGGAAGGGCGACGACGTCATGAACGGCGGGGTCGGCAACGACACGCTGGTGTGGAACCAGGGCGACGGCTCGGACAGGGCGAACGGCGAGGCCGGCAACGACGGTGCCGAGGTCAACGGCGCGCCAACTCTCGGTGACGCGTTCACGCTCGAGCCCGTCGTGGGCGGGACCATCACGCTGCGCCGGACGAACCTGGGTCAGTTCACCTTCGACTCTGCGACCGAGCGCTTTGTGGTGAATGGGCTCGGTGGCGACGACTCGGTCGCCGCGAGCGACGGCGTGGGCGCGTTCACGCTGCTGTCAGTCGACGGCGGCGCCGGCGCCGACACGGTCAATGGGTCCGAAGGGGCGGACCTGATCCTCGGCGGCGAAGGCAACGACGTGCTCAGCGGCGGCGGCGGGGACGACCGCGTTGTCGGTGACCGCGGCACCGACACAATGAACGGCGGCTCGGGCGACGACACGCTGGTCTGGAACAACGGTGACGGCACCGACGTCGCGAACGGCGACGGAGGCCGCGACGACGTCGAGGTCAACGGCGCCGCAGCGGCGGGCGACGCATTCACGGTCCAGCCCAACGGCGCCCGGGTCAAGTTCGACCGCACCAACCTGGTCGCCTTCTCGATCGACATCGGCTCCAGCGAGACGATGCACGCCAACGGCCTCGGCGGCAACGACTCCATCGTCGTCGGCGAGATCGGCCCCTTCGAGCTCACCGGTGCGGGCGGCGCAGGCAACGACGCGCTCACCGGCGGTGGCTCCTCGGAGACGTTCCTGGGTGGCTCGGGCAACGACACGATCGACCCGGGCGGCGGCCTCGACGTCGTCTCCGCGGACGACGGCGACGACCAAGTCAACGTCCGCGACAAGACCGCCGACTTCGCCCGCGGCGGCGAGGGCAACGACTCGGTGGTGACCGATGCCGGTCAGATCGACATCCTCGACGGCTTCGAGACCGTCGACCGGACGCCGAATGTCACGCCCCCGCCCGTCGACAACCGGACGCAACCGGTCTCGATCGCGGGCGGCGTCGTCAGGGTCAAGGGCGGCACAGCCTCGATCAAGCTCACGTGCCCCGCCGGGACGTCC
>DASVBQ010000243.1:0-5972 GCA_036375795.1 Actinomycetes bacterium | reverse complement strand
CCACCCACCACCGCGATGTCCTGGTCGCGGAAGAAGAAGCCGTCGCACGTGGCGCACCACGAGACGCCCCGCCCGGAGAGCCGCTTCTCGTGCGGCAGGCCCAGCTCGCGGTAGCCGGAGCCGGTCGCGATGATGACAGCGCGGGCACGGTGCTGGCCGCCGGAACCGTCGGTCACGACCTTGACGTCGCCGGTCAGGTCGACCGCTGTCACGTCGTCGGTGACGAGCTCCGCGCCGAACCGCTCGGCCTGGCGGCGCAGGTGGTCCATGAGGTCGGGCCCCATGACGCCCTCGGGGAAGCCCGGGAAGTTCTCGACGTCGGTGGTGTTCATCAGCGCCCCGCCGGCGGTCACCGAGCCCTCGAACACGAGGGGCGTGAGGTCGGCGCGAGCGGCGTAGATGGCGGCGGTGTAGCCGGCTGGCCCCGAGCCGATGATGATCACGTTGCGTACGTCGTCCACGGCGCTTCGAGCAACCTTCCCTACGGAGTGGAACCGGCGTCGGCGCGGCCCGGTCTGCCAGAACCGATGGTAGGTGTCGAGCATTCCCCGACAGGTCAGGGGCGCGCCACCCGGGCGAAGTAGAGGACCTTCGCGTCAGCCTGCGAGCAGTCGGGGCCGACCACCCAGGTGTCCACCGTGGCCGGATCGTCGAGCGTCGGGAGCACGATGACGGCGGCCGGCTGGCCCTTCCACGTCGCGAGGTCCACCGCCAGCGGCGTGACCGGGTCGTCGTTGAGGGCGGTGACGCACTCGGCGAGCGGAGGACCGCCGGCGAGCCGTGCGGCCTCGCTGTCGGCCAGCTCCCGGGCCGCTCCACCCCCGGCATCCCCGCCGCCCTCCTGCGGGTCCTTCGAGGCGTCCGCACGCAGCGTCGGCGCGAGCGAGCCGGCCACCAGGCGGGGGACCGCCTCGGTCACGGAGTCCTCCGACCAGTTCCGTCCGCTCGAGGTCACCGGGAAGCTGCCCTGGGCGCTCGCCGGCCGCTCCGCCGTCGCGGCGCTGTCCGCCGCCGACCCCTCTGAGTCGCCGCCGCCCTGGATCGCGGTCACCGCGATGCCGGCGCCGGCGAGCAGCACCACCACGGCCGCCGCCGCCTGCAGCAGCCGCAGACCGCGCGGAGGCCGGCGGTCGGTGGCCAGCGGGGTGATGGTGGCCGTCGGGGTGATGGTGGCCGCCGTCGGGGAGGTGCCGGCGCGCTGCGCGGCCAGGGCGGCATCCAGCCGGGCGACGACGTCGACCGGCGTCGGGCCGGCGTCGCGGGCGTCCGCCAGCCGGCCGGGCACGGCGCGCAGCTCGTCACGGACGGCGGTGCACCGGGGGCACAGGACGAGGTGGCCCTGCGCCGACATCGCGGTGGCCGCGTCGAGCAGGCCCTCGTCCAGCTCGGCGAGGGTCTCGGGGGTCAGGTGGCCGTCGGTGGCCAGGCGGGGCTCGGTCACGCGTGCTCCCCTCCGTCCGGCGGCTCGTGGTCGAGGGATCGGTCCGGTTGTGCCTGCGGTGTGACGCCCACCGGCTCGCCGGGGTTCCGTCCGGCCCCGGCGGGCGGCCGCAGCAGCGGGAGCAGCCGGGCGCGGCCGCGGGCGCAGCGGCTCTTCACCGTGCCCGCCGGGCACGCCAGCACCTCGGCGGCGTCCGCGACCGACCAGCCGTACATGTCCACGAGGACCAGTGCCGCCCGCTGGTCCACCGGCAGCAGGGCCAGCGCGGCCTCGACGTCGAGGGCGGTCTCGCGGGCCGCGACGGGGTCCGGGCCGACGGCTGGGACGTCGTGGTCGGGCAGCGGGTCGGCGGGGCGGGCGGCCCGCCGACGTACGCGGTCGAGGCAGGCGTTCACGACGATGCGGTGCAGCCACGTCGTGACGGCGGACTCGCCACGGAAGGCACTGGCGGTCCCCGCGCGGAAGGCCGAGACGAGCGCGTCCTGGAGCGCGTCGGCGGCCTCCTCGCGATCCGCCAGGGTCCGCAAGGCCACCGCCCAGAGCCGGTCACGGTGCCGGCGGACCACCTCGCCGAAGGCGTCGGCGTCGCCCGCCGCGTGGGCGGCCATCAGCTCGACGTCGGAGCGAGGGTCGGCCGTGCCGGTCGCGTCCAGCGCGGCCGAGGACCGATCCGACCGATCCGTCACGTCCGTCCTCCGACCGTGGTGCCGCGCCGGGCCGGTCCCGGCAGGCCTTCTCAGCCTAGGTCGGCACCGCAGCGGTCCGTCTCAAGCGCGCCGGGTCATCCACTGATCGTGACGTCGGCGATCTCGCCTCGGTACCCGTCCTCCCGCAACGGCACGGCGGTGAGCCAGACCAGCACGTAGCGGGCGCGGGCCGGCTCGTCAGGCCGCAGCACGGTCCGCCCGTCCACGTTGGCGGCCTGCTCGACCACCTCGTAGTCGTCCAGCGCCGAGCCGCGCCTCTCGGCGACCCGGAGCTCGAGGTCGGTGGCGCCGCCCTGCACGGTGATGGCCACCTTCGCGACGTCACGCGCCTTTCCGAGGTCGAGCAGCAGGCCGACGCCATCCTTGAGCCCGGTCGGCCCGAACGGGTCGAAGTAGGTCTTGGTCGGCCAGGCGGTCGCCGGGTCGCCGTCGACGCTGCGCGCCGCCCGGTCGGAGTTCTCCTCGCCGTCGCCGGGCGGCGGGTCGAACGTGGTCGCCTCGGCCACCTCGAGCGGTTCGGTGGGTCCCGGTGAGCTGCTGCTGGTCGACCCGCCGTCGCCGGTCTGGTCCGCCGCGCTCTCACCGCCGTCGAGCGCGGTCATCACCAGCTGGCCGCCGAAGAGCGCGAGTCCCACCACGAGCACCAGGCCGGCGACGGACCAGGCAAACGCGGCGGCCCGGGGCCGTCCGCCGCGGGCTCCCTGGTCGTCGTACGGCGCGCTGGGCGGCGGGCGGTCCGGCGTGTGCGCCACCACCGCACCGACCACCGGGATGCGGCTTGTGACGTGGGCCGCGGTCAGGGCGGACACCAGCTCGGCGGGGGAGCGCAGCGGCGCGCCGCCATGTCGGCCCGGCACCGCCAGCGCCCGGCACACGACGTCGTCGAGGTCGTCCGGCACTCCCGCCCGGACCTGGCGGGGGCTGCACAGCGCGGCACCGTCGTGCGGGGCGGGGGCGAGACCGGTGTCGCCGTCCCCCGGCCAGCGGCCGGTCAACGCCGCGTAGAGCACGGCGGCCGCTCCGCGGGTGTCCGCCGCCGCCGCGGACTCGTCGTCCAGGGAGCGCTCGGCCGCGGCGGCGTCCACCCCGAGCCCGGCGAGCTTGACCTGGCCGTGCGCCGTCCGCAGGACGTGACCCGGTTGCAGGCACAGGTGGGCGAGGCCGGCCGCGTGGGCGGCGGCCAGCGCCGCAGAGATCTCCAGGCCCAGCGCCCGGGCCTCGTGCGGGGGCAGGGGACCGTCCGCGACCAGGTCGACCAGGCTGGTGGCGCGGACCCACTCGCTCACGACGTACACGACGCCGTCGACCTCGCTCGCGTCGAGAACGCGCAGGAACCGGGAGTCGGTGAGCGCGGCGGCCTCGCGGGCGGCCCGCAGCACCTGCTGCGCCCGCCCGTCGCTCGCGGCGATCAGGCAGACGCCGACCGGCCGGTCGAGCAGCTCGTCGTGGGCCCGCCAGTAGTTCGTCGACTCGTCGCCGCCGAGCGCATGGCCGGGCCCGCCGAGGTGCTCCTCGAGGCGGTATCGCTGCACGAGCCGGGTTCCCGGCTCGACGACGTCCGGCACAGCACTCCTCGTCGACGCGCGGGCAGGCTCCCCCATCGTAGGTGCGTCTCTACCCAGAGGCCTGTCACTCACGCCTTCGCGAGGCGATCAGGCGACGCTGCGGCCCTGCGCCTCGCGCTCGATCTGCGCCCACTCGGCGGTGCGGCTCCAGTGGTAGAGCACGATCGTGGTCGCCTCGCGGCCGACCCGCAGGTGGACGGTGTTGTCCTGGTCGATGCGGAAGCTCTTGGGGTCGACGGAGTTCGCGGCGTTCTGCTCCGTCGCCGCGGTCACTGCCGCGTCGTAGGCCTGCTGCAGACTGCCGGTCGACTGCCAGACCTCCGAGGCCTCGCGCGCTGCGTAGGCGCCCTGGTCGGAGAGGTTGACTGCGGTGGTGCCCACAGAGATGGCGTCGAACAGGCCGAGGCCCGCCACACCCAGCACGACGGCGATCTTGGTGAGCCAGCTGAGGACGATGTCGCCCCGCTCGGGGTCGGGCGTGCGCAGTCGCGCGGAGAGACGCATGCCCGAAGGATCGGCCGACGCGACGGGTGCCTTGAGCGGTTGCCGGGCGTTCCCAGGGACACCGAGCAGGCGCTCAGCGGGCTGCGCGTCCCCGCACGGTCGCCACCAGCGTCTCGAGCTCGCGTACGTGCAGCATCCTTGCCGCCGTGAGGTAGATCCCGAGCAGCACGACGCCGCCCGCCGCCAGCGACACCGCGGACCCGGTCAGGTCGTCGCCCATGGCCCGGCCGACCAGCCACGAGACGGTCCAGGCGGCCAGCCCGGCGGGGACCGCCGCCACGACGAGCCGGACGTAGGTCCGGACCACCTCCCGCCCGTCCAGGCCGCCGACCCGCCGCCGCAGCACGGCGGTGGACAGGGCCAGCCCCACGGCGTACGTCACGGAGTAGGCGACCGCGACGCCGACCATCTTGAACCGCAGGGGCAGCAGCGCGTACGCCGCGAGGGCCAGCAGGACGTTGGTCGCGGCGATACCGACCTGCAGCAGGAACGGCGTGCGGGTGTCCTCGAACGCGTAGAAGCCGCGCAACGCGACGTACTGCGCGGAGAACGCCGGCAGGCCGAGGGCGAACGCCGCGGCGAGCAGGCCGATGTAGCGGGCGTCCGCGGTCGAGTTGCCGGCGAACAGCACGCCGGTGAGGTCGCGGGACAGCGCGACGTAGCCGGCGGCCGCGAGCACGATCGCGACTCCGGTGAGCCGCCAGGCCGTGGACAGGCTCGAGCGCACCGCGTCGAGCCGCTTGTCGGCGGCGTCGCGGCTCAGCTGCGGCAGCAGGCCGGTCACGACCGAGACCGTGATGATCGAGTGCGGCAGGATGAAGATCAGGTAGGCGTTGCTGTAGGCCAGGTAGCCGACGCCGTACGACAGGACGCCGCGCGCGGCCTCACCGGCGCGGGTGCCGAGGTTGACGATCACCACGTACGCGAGCTGGTTGACCAGCACGAACAGCAGCGTCCAACGGGCCAGGTCGGCGGTCTTGCCGAGTCCCACGCCGCGCACGTCGAGCCGCGGGCGGTAGGCGAACCCGGTGCGTCGCAGCACCGGCACGAGCACCAGCGCCTGGAGCGCCACCCCGAGGGTCGTGCCCGCGCCGAGAAAGGCGATGGCGCCGTCCGACAGGGAGGCCGGATGGTCCTCGTCGACGGCGAAAAGGGCCAAGAAACCGAGCCCCGTGGCGATGGCCACCAGGTTGTTGACGACCGGCGCCCACATCATCGGCCCGAAGCTGCCGCGGGCGTTGAGGACCTGGCCGAGCATCGTGTACACGCCGTAGAAGAAGATCTGCGGCAGGCACCAGAAGGCGAAGGCCACCGCGACCGCCGTGTCGGCACCGGTCCAGCTGTTGTCGGTGTACAGGCCGATGACCAGCGGTGCCGCAAGGGTCGCGACGAGCGCCACGCCGAGCAGGACGAGCCCGGCCAGGGTCAGCAGCCGGTCGGTGTACGCACGGCTGTGCTCCGCCCCCTCCTTCATGGCCCGCACCAGCTGCGGGACGAAGACGGCGTTGAGCACGCCCCCGGCCAGCAGGATGTAGATGATGTTGGGCACCGTGTTGGCGACGGTGAACGTGTCACCGGTGAGGTGGGTACCCAGCGCGGCCGCGACCACTGCGTTGCGGGCGAAGCCCAGCGCCCGCGACACGATCGTGCCGCTGGCCATCAGGGTGCTGCTGCGGACGAGCGCCCGGGGGCCCGCCTCCTCCTCGGTCACGACTCCAGCCTCGTGCCCAGGACGCGCCGGAGCACCCGGACGCC
>DASVBQ010000220.1:0-4331 GCA_036375795.1 Actinomycetes bacterium | reverse complement strand
CCTGGCCCCCGGCCGACGTCGTCTGGTCGGTCGTCGGGCTGGCCGTCGTGTGCACCGCGCTGGCGTTCGTGGTGTTCTTCGAGCTCATCGCCGAGGTCGGCCCGACCCGGTCGACGGTCATCACCTACCTGAACCCGGCGGTCGCGCTGCTGCTCGGCGTCGCCGTGCTCGACGAGGTCTTCACCGTCGCCACCGCTGTGGGTTTCGTGCTGATCCTGCTCGGCTCGGTGCTCGCCACCCGCGCCTCGGCACGACCACCCGCCGAGGTCCCGGCCACCCGCGCCCCGCTCGACAGCGAGTGCGACGTGCTCACCGGCCCGGTGCCCGAGCCGTGACCGGAGTGTCGCCGCACTCGTAGCCCGAGGACCTCGTCCTGCTGGGGACCGCGGCCTACCTGGTGGGGCGGGCCGCCGACAGCGACGACGCGATGGAGCGCGCCCACCAGGGGTCCTCCGCCGTGCTGATCCCGCTCGGGGTGCAGGGCGTGATGGAAGGCGACGCAGCGTCGGCGTACGCCACGTTCGGCCGTGCCGTGGAGATCGCCGAGCGCTTTGCCGACCCGGACCTGCTGGCGCTCGGCCGGCCAGGGTACGCGTCTACGAGCTGGTCAACGGCCCCCGGCACCCGTGCCTGGCCGAGCCGGTCAGCCGGACTTGCGACGGAACTGGCGCTGGTGCTTGTCGTTGCTCGCAGGCCCGGGGCCACGCCCGCCGAGGTGGTCCTCGCCGTGGTTGGCTCGGGCTCTCGCCTGCTTGGCCTCGAGCGCCTCACGCATCCGGCGCTGCACGTCGGTCTCTGTCCGGTCGGACGTCTTCTTCTCGGCCACGCTGGTCACCGTCCTCTCCGGTCCCCGTCGTCCCGCCCATCCTTGCTCATGATCGCGAGGGGGATCGAGCCCGTTTTCGGGGTTCTTCCGTCACGTTCACCGTCGCTCGCCTCACCGGGTGAGGTAGGACCGCACCCCGTCGGCGAGGCCGCGGGCGTAGCGGTCCCGGCACGCGGCCGACGTCATGCACCGGGCGTCGGCCGCGTTGCGCATGTTGCCCAGCTCCACCATCGCGGTGGGGACGTCGGCCATGTTCAACGTCCCGAGGTCGCGCCGGACGTCCATCCCGTCGCCGCCGTAGGCGGTCGACACGGGGAAGCCCGCGCCGACCAGCCCGCTGCGCAGCCGGTTCGCCAGCACCCGCGACGGGCGCCGGACGTCGTCGGTGTAGCCCGCACGCAGCCCCGGTCGGATCACGAAGAAGCCGCGCGTCGATGCGGCCGCTCCGTCGCCGTGCAGCGACACCTCCAGGTCGGCGCCGACCTTCGCCCCGAACCGGCCGCGGACGTCGACGCACGGTCCCCAGTCGTCGAGGCTGTTCGTCGTGCGGGTCATCCGCACCGTGGCACCGAGCGCCTCCAGCCGGGCCTGCAACCGCCGGGACACCTGCCAGGCGAACGTCGCCTCGGGATACCCGCCGTTGGTCGCGGTGCCCGTCGTGTTGCACGCCTTCCAGAGCCCGACCCAGACCTTGCGGTTGATCCGGGACGGGAACCGGCTGTTGCCGAGCTGGTGCCCCGGGTCGATGGCGACGACCCGGCCGGCCAGCGGCACGGTGTCGGCGCCGGCCGCCGGTGTCCCCGGCGCGAGCGGCGCCAGGCACGCCGCGACCAGGAACGGTACGACCGGGACGGCGGGACGCAGGCGCACCCGGACACTCTGCCCGCTCGGCGCCGGCCGTGGACGGTTTCGCCCGGTCTGCGCCAGGATCTTCGCGTGGCGGGCAGGCAGACGAAGGTCATCGTCGAGGTCGGGTCGAGGCGGGTGTTCGCGAGCGCGCTCGACTGGCCCGGCTGGTGCCGGGCGGCGAAGGACGAGGAGGGCGCGCTCGCATCGCTCGCGGCCTACGCGCCGCGGTACGCCGTCGTCGCCGAGCGGGCGGGCGTCCCGTTCCGGCCGGCCACGACGTACGACGTGGTGGACCGGGTCGACGGCGACGCCACCACCGACTTCGGCGCACCGGGCCGGGTCACCGCGGCGGACGCCGAGCCGTTGTCCGCGGCCGAGGCACGCCGCCAGGTCGCGCTGCTGCGCGCCGCCTGGGCCGAGCTGGACCGGCTCGCCGTCGAGGCGCCGGAGGTCCTCCGGAAGGGGCCGCGCGGCGGCGGTCGGGACCGGGACAAGATCGTGGCGCACGTGCTGGGCGCGGAGGGCGCCTACGCCCGCAAGGTCGGTGTGAGGCACCCCGAGGCTGGTCTCGGCGACAGCGCGGCGATCGCGGCGGCGCGCGAGGACCTGGCCGCGGTTCTCGAGGGCGCCCGCAGCGGCGAGCCGGTCGTCGAGCGGGGCTGGCCGCCGCGGTATGCGCTGCGCCGGGTCGCCTGGCACGTCCTCGACCATGTCTGGGAGATCGAGGACAAGAGCGAGGCCTGACGTGGCGTCGGTCACCGCACGGCCAAATGACGTGCGGCCGACCGCGTCGTTTGGCAGTCTCCCCCGGTGAGCCAGCAGCCGGAGACCGGCGCCGACGAGGAGAGGCCTCACCGGTCGCTGGCCTCGCGGATCGCGGCACTGCGCGTCGACATCACACCGTTACGGACCTCGCGGGACTTCCGGCTGCTGTTCGCCGCCGGGACCGTCTTCTACATCGGCGCGATGGTCAGCTACGTCGCGCTGCCGTACCAGATCTACCAGCTGACCGACTCCAACTTCGCGGTCGGTGCCATGGCGCTGGTCGAGCTGGCGCCGCTGGTCGTCTTCGGGCTGTACGGCGGCGCGCTGGCCGACCACGTCGACCGCCGGAAGATGCTGATCCTGTGCGGCCTCGCCCAGGTCGTGCTCACCGGCGCGCTGCTCGGCAACGCGCTGCTCGACGACCCCAGCGTGTGGACGATCTACGTCGTCGGCTTCTTCCTCACCATCGCGCAGTCGCTGCAGCGACCCAGCCGTGAGGCACTGCTCCCCCGCGTCGTCGCGCACGACCAGCTCGCGGCGGCCGCGGCGGTGCAGTCGCTGGGCATGCAGATCGGGACCCTGCTCGGGCCGGCGCTCGGCGGGGTGCTCGTGGCGAGCGCCGGCGTGCCGTGGGCCTACGGCGTAGACGTCGCGGGCCTGGTCGTGGCGACCCTGCTGTTCGCCGCGCTGCGGCCCTACCCACCGACCGACCACTCGACCCCGCCCAGCCTCGCCGGCATCGTGTCCGGCCTCCAGTACGCCGTGCGCCGGCGCGACCTGCTCGGCACCTACCTCATCGACATGGTGGCCATGTTCATGGCGATGCCGATCGTGCTGTTCCCCGCGTTCGCCGAGACGGTGCTCGAGGAACCGCGGCTGCTCGGCCTGCTGTACACCGCCGAGAGCGTCGGGACGCTGCTCGCGACGCTGTCGAGCGGCTGGACGACCCGGTTCCACCACCACGGCCGGGCCGTCGTCGTGGCCTCGATGGTGTGGGGCGCCTCGATGGCGCTCGTAGGCCTCTCGCCGAGCATCTGGCTCGCCGTGGGCTTCCTCGCGCTGGCCGGGGCCGCGGACATGATCAGCGGCATCTTCCGCAGCACGATCTGGAACCAGACCATCCCCGACGAGCTGCGCGGAAGGCTGGCCGGCATCGAGATGCTCTCCTACTCGCTCGGCCCGATGGGCGGGTCCGCCCGCGCGGGCCTGGTGGCCGACCTGACCTCCGTACGCGCCTCGATCGTCAGCGGCGGCATCCTGTGCGTCGCCGGCGTCGCGGCGACCGGCGCCGTCCTGCGCGACTTCTGGCACTACGACAGCCGCACCGACGAGCACGCCACGCGTGAGCGCGAGCTTCGCGCGGCGCGCGCCGCGGCCGAGGTGGCCGCCGAGCTCAGCGAGCCCCTCGACACCACCGACGCAGGCCACTTCCCCCGCTGATCGCCCCGGCCCCAGATCGCCCTGGCTACGCGTGGCTGGACTGCGCCCAGAGGTTGATGCCGGTGTCGACGGCGTGCTGCTCGATCGCGGCGAGCTCGTCCGCACCGAAGTCGAGCCTGCCGAGCGCGTCCAGGCTGTCGTCGAGCTGCTCGACACTGCTCGCGCCGATCAGCACTGAGGTGATCCGCGAGTCACGCAGCGCCCAGGCCAACGCCATCTGCGCCAGCGACTGCCCGCGCTGGCGGGCCATCTCGTTCAGTGCCCGCACGTGGGCGAGGCTCTCGTCGGTGAGCAGGGCCGGGTCGAGCGACTTGCCCTGCGCGGCTCGCGACCCCGCCGGGACGCCGTCCAGGTAGCGGTCGGTCAGCATCCCCTGCGCGAGCGGTGAGAACGCGATGCAGCCCACGCCCTCGTCCTCCAGCACGTCAAGGACCGACGGCGACCCGTGCTC
>DASVBQ010000202.1:0-9646 GCA_036375795.1 Actinomycetes bacterium | reverse complement strand
GCCCTCGCCAACTTCTTCGCGTCGGGCGTGCTCGCACTCGGTGACAAGCTCGGCCCGGTGCTCTGGCAGCTGCCGCCCAACCTGGGCTTCGACCCCGGGCGGGTGGCCGACTTCCTCGACCTGCTGCCGCGCAGCACAGCTGAGGCGGCCCGCCTCGCCGGCCGGCACGACGACAAGGTCGAGGGGCGGGCCTGGCTCACCACCGACGCCGACCGGCCTCTGCGGCACGCGATGGAGGTCCGGCACGCGTCCTACGAGACCGAGGAGTTCCTCGACCTGCTGCGCGCCCGGCAGGTCGCGGTGGTCACCGCGGACACGGCGGGGAAGTGGCCGATGCTGCTCGAGCCCACCACCGACCTGGCGTACCTCCGGCTGCACGGGGACATCGAGCTCTACGTCAGCGGGTACGACGACGCGGCGCTGGACCTGTGGGCCGGTCGGGTGCGTACGTGGCTTTCCGGCGGCTGTGACGTGGTCGTCTACTTCGACAACGACGCCAAGGTCCGGGCGCCGTTCGACGCGCTCGCCCTGATGAAACGGCTGGACATCTCCACCTGAGATAGTTGTACGCTGAACGCAGTTAGTTGCTGCGTACACGCTTCTGCTCCGCGCACACCCCCCGACGACCCGAGGTGCCGCCATGCCCGCCGACGCGCCAGCCACTGACGTGGCCGCCATCAGCGCCCTCAGCGAGCAGATGGTGCGGCTGACGCGGTCCAGCCACGCGATCCGCATCCAGACGTCGGCCAAGGGGCCCGAGAGCATCGAGTGGGCCGCGTACGCCCTGCTGTACCAGCTCGTCCACGACGGGCCGAAGCGGGCGTCCGCGCTCGCCGAGGCCGCCTGCGTCGACCCGTCGACGGTGAGCCGCCAGGTCGGCGACCTCGTGCGGGCCGGGCTGGTGGAGCGCCAGCCGGACCCCGAGGACGGCCGGGCCAGCCTGCTCGTCGCGACCGAGAAGGGGCACCGGGCACACGCCGCGAAGCGCGAACGGCGCCTGCGGCTGTTCGCCCGGATCCTCGAAGGCTGGCCCGAGCAGGACGTCGCGACCCTGACCGACCTGCTCACCCGGTTCAACGACAGCTTCGCCGCAAACCGGCCCGCGCTGCTCGACGAGCTCGAGTCCGAACCACGCCAGGAGACCCCCGCATGAGCACCGCCGCACCGACGGCCGAGCACGTCGAGCTGACCCACCGGCAGATCATGACGATCCTGTCCGGGCTGATGGCCGGCATGTTCCTCGCGGCGCTCGACCAGACGATCGTCGCCACCTCCATCCGCACGATCGCCGACGACCTGCAGGGCCTGTCCGTGCAGGCGTGGGCGACGACCGCGTACCTCATCACCGCCACGATCAGCACGCCGCTCTACGGCAAGCTGTCCGACCTCTACGGCCGTCGGCCGTTCTTCCTCGCCGCGATCACGATCTTCGTGATCGGCTCGATGCTGTGCGGCTTCGCCCAGTCCATGTGGCAGCTCGCGGCGTTCCGCGCGATCCAGGGCCTCGGTGCCGGTGGCCTGTTCTCGCTGGCGCTGACCATCATCGGCGACATCGTCCCGCCCCGTGAGCGAGCGAAGTACCAGGGCTACTTCCTGGCCGTCTTCGGCACGTCGAGCGTGCTCGGCCCGGTCATCGGCGGGTTCCTGGCGGGGCAGGACGAGATCCTGGGCATCACCGGGTGGCGCTGGGTGTTCCTGGTCAACGTGCCGGTCGGTGCGGCGGCGCTGGCGCTCGTCATGCGCAGCCTGCACCTGCCGCACCACCGCCGCGAGCACAGCATCGACTGGCCGGGCGCGCTCGCGCTGGTCACCGGGCTGACCCCGCTGCTGCTGCTCGCCGAGCAGGGCAGGGACTGGGGGTGGGCGTCGCCCACGTCGCTGACCCTGATGGTGGTCGGGGTCCTCGGCATCGTCGCCTTCGTCCTCGCCGAGCGCCGTTACGGCGACGACGCGCTGCTGCCGCTGCGGCTGTTCCGGGGCCGAACGTTCGGCATCGGCTCGTTGCTCAACTTCATCCTCGGCATGGGGATGTTCGGCGGGCTGGCGGCGCTGCCGCTCTACCTGCAGATCGTCAAGGGGGCCTCGCCGACCGAGGCCGGTCTGCTGCTCCTGCCGCTCACCGCCGGGATCATGGCCGGTTCCATCTTCTCCGGCCAGATGATCTCCCGGACCGGCCGCTACCGGCGGTTCCCCGTCATCGGGACCGTGCTGCTCGTCATCGCCCTCGGGCTGCTGTCCACCAGCGGCGTCGACACGCCGCTGTGGCAGACGATGTCGATGTCCGCACTCTTCGGCATCGGCCTCGGCTTCAACATGCAGCCGCTGGTCCTCGCCGTGCAGAACGCGGTCCCGCCGCAGGACATGGGCGTGGCCACCTCATCGGCGACCTTCTTCCGGCAGATGGGCGGCACCCTCGGCACCGCGGTGTTCCTGTCCATCCTGTTCTCGACGGTCGGGAACAAGATCATCGAAGCGTTCCAGGCCCAGGCGGCGACGCCGGCCTTCCAGGCCGCGCTTCGTGACCCCGAGGTGCTCGCCGACCCGACGAACGCCTCGGTCGTGGAGGCCCTGCGGTCCGGCGGCGCGCTGCCGGCTGGCGCGCTCGACGACACGTCGTTCCTGGCGAAGCTCGACCCGCGCATCGCCCGCCCGTTCCTCGAGGGCTTCGCGGGGTCGATGGACCTGGTCTTCGGCGTGGCGGCCCTGGTGCTGGTCGTGGCCTTCGTGGTCGTGCTCTTCCTGCCCGAGGAGCAGCTGCGGACCGTGTCCGGTCTGGCTGCTCGTAACCAGCAGGCAGCCGAGACGGCGGCTGCCGCGGCCCAGGTCTCGGCGCCGTCGAGCCAGATGGTCGACGGCGAGGTGCTGGAGGAGTCCGCGGACGGGAGCCGGGCGCGACGCTAGGCCGGCTGGCGCAGCACGAACCACACGTTCTTGCCGTCCGGGACCGGGTCGACACCCCACTCGGAGGAGAGGTTGGCGACCAGCTCGAGACCCCGGCCGCCTTCGTCGACCTGCGCCGCGTGCCGACGCTCCGGCAGGTCGGCCGAGCCGTCGCGGACCCGCACCTGCAGGTCCCGGCCGTCACAGTCGACCGCGACGACGACGGGCGGGCCGCCGTGCAGCACGGAGTTGGTGACCAGCTCGCTGACCAGCAGCACCGCGTCCTCGACCACGCCGACGTGGTGCTCGACGCACGTCGACGACCGCAGGAAGTCGCGAGCCAGGGCAGGGGCCTCACGCGAGACCGGCAGCTCGCGCTCAGCGCGCGGCGTGGTCAGGCACATGAGGTTCCTCCCCGGGCGTCGCGGACAACGGACGTACAGTGCCGTGTCGCCTCCCGGCGACCGTTCGCTCGCCCTCTGATGCCCACCGATCCCCGGGCCGAACCCCACCCGAGGTGTGGTCTACGTCGCGGTAGGACCGGTCATGGCACCATCCAGCCCAGCACAGACGTGCTCTGCAGGGTGACGATGACGCACATGAACAGCAGGAGCACCAGGCTCCACCCGAGCACCTTGCGGAAGATCACGCCTTCCTGTCCGGCCATGCCGACAGCGGCCGCGGCGATGGCGAGGTTCTGCGGGCTGACCATCTTGCCCATGACGCCACCGGAGGAGTTGGCGGCCGCAAGCAGCACCGGGTCGAGGCCGGCCTTCGCGGCGGTCTGGACCTGCAAGGCGCCGAAGAGGGCGTTCGCCGACGTGTCGGAGCCGGTCACCGCGACACCGAGCCAGCCGAGGATCGAGGCCAGGAAGACGAAGATGCCGCCGGCGCCGGCGAGGAACGCGCCGAGCGTGGACGTCTGGGCCGACTGGTTCATCACGTAGGCGAGGCCGAGCACGGCCATCACCGTGACGATGGCCCACCGCAGCTCGACGTAGGTGTCCTTGTACGCGGTCAGCGCCCGTCCGGGGGAGATCCTGAGCACCAGGGCGGTCAGGATGCCGGCGAAGATCATCAGGGTGCCCGCGGCGGGCAGCCAGTTGAGCTTGAACTCCATCGACGCCAGCGGCTCGCCGGCCGGGTTCACGATGTCCAGCCCCGGCCACATGAAGGCCGTCGTCCACGGTTCCTCGGCCAGGGCCTCCTTGACGCTGTTGATGTTGGCCACCGAGAAGATCGCGATGATGATGAGGTACGGCGCGTACGCCTTCGCGATCTCGGTGCCGCTGTCCCGTACCGGGCCGGTCATCGTGGTGGAGCCACCGGAGCCCCCGTGTGCTCCGGTCGCGCCGGCCCCAATGGCCGTCGAGCCGGTGCCCGCCGCGGCGCGGGCGGTGCTGTCCCGGTGCCCGGAGCGGACCTGCGCGGCGTACTCGTGGTCGTGGTCGACGAGGTCGGGCGACTCCACCGGCTGCCACACCCGCAGCAGCACGACCAGCGCGGCGGCGGACACGAGCGCGGCGATGATGTCGGTGAGCTGGACCGACATGTAGTTCGCGGCGACGAACTGGGCGATGCCGAAGGACAGGCCGGCCACGAGCGCCGGCAGCCAGGTCTGGCGCAGACCGCGCCTGCCGTCGACGACGTGCACGAGGACGAGCGGGACCACGACGGCGAGGATCGGGGTCTGGCGGCCGACCATGGCGCCGAGGGTGTCGACGGTCAGCCGTGGGTCGTCGTTGACGCCGGAGGTGACGTCGGCCAGCGTCACGATGGGCGTGGCGAGGGCGCCGAACGCGACGGGAGCGGTGTTGGCGATGAGGGCGACGGCGGCGGCCTTGACCGGCCGGAAGCCGAGCGCCATGAGCATGACCACCGTGATCGCCACCGGCGTGCCGAAGCCGGCCAGCGCCTCGAGCAGCGCGCCGAAGCAGAACGCGATGATGATGGCCTGGATGCGCTGGTCGGGGCTGACCCGCTCGAACGAGCGACGCAGCACGTCGAAGTGCCCCGTGGCGACCGTCAGGTTGTAGACCCAGATGGCGTTGATGACGATCCACAGGATCGGGAAGAACCCGAACGCCGCGCCCTCCGTGGCCGACAGGATCGCCTGGTCGACCGGCATCGAGTAGACGAGCACGGCCACGACGAGCGCGACGCCCAGCGAGACCAGTGCCGCGATCCACGCCTTGATCTTCAGGACGCCGAGCATCACGAACAGCGTCACGAGCGGCAGCGCCGCGAAGATCGACGTGAGGCCGAGCGAGTCGCCGACCGGGTCAAGGATCTGTTCGTACATCAGGCACCCCGTGTGTGGGACTTGGCGGGCATGGACAGGGACAGTGAGCGCGTCATCGTGGGGACCGAGTGGCCGCGCAGCGAGGCGTCGAGCACCTCGACGGTGTGGGCGAGGGCGACCCGGCCGCCGAGCCGGTCCAGCGAGGCGGCGACCTGCATGAGGCAGCCGGGGTTGGCGGTCACGAGCAGCTCGGCGCCGGTGGCCAGGACATTGCGCGCCTTGCGGTCGCCCAGCTCCCTGGCCGGCTCGGGGTGGAGCAGGTTGTAGATGCCGGCCGACCCGCAGCAGATCTCCGGGTCGGCGATCTCCCGGAGCTCGAGCCCGGGGATGCCGCGCAGCAGCTCGCGCGGCTGGGCGCGCACGCCCTGGGCGTGCCCGAGGTGGCACGCGTCGTGGTAGGCCACGGTCACCGGCAGCGGGTGACGTTCGGCGACGGGGCCGAGCTCGACGAGCAGCTCGGTGATGTCGCGGACGGAGGCGGCGAAGCGCTGCGCCCGCTGCGCGTAGGTCGGGTCGTCCTTCAGCAGCTCGGCGTACTCCTTCATCGACGAGCCGCAGCCGGCGGCGTTGACCACCACGTGCTCCACACCCGCCGCGTCGAAGGCGTCGATGGTCGCCTTCGCGTAGGCCACTGCCTCCTGCTCGCGACCGTTGTGGACGCTGAGCGCTCCGCAGCAGCCCTGTCCCCGCGGGATGACGACGTCGCAACCTTCCATCGCGAGCACCCGGGCCGTCGCCGCGTTGACCCGCGGGAAGAACTCTCGCTGGACGCAGCCGGTCAGCATGCCGACCACGGCTCGCCGGGTGCCACGCGCCTCGACGCGCTCGGGCAGTCGCGGCGCTGGCTTCACGGGCGGGGCGAGTGACTCCATCGCCGCGAGCGACGTGGAGACCCTCGGGAGGACGCCGCTGCGCTGGACCAGGCGCTGCAGCCCGCTGCGGCGGTAGGCCGACAGCGGGCCGCGCATCAGCCGCAGGCGGCGCGGGTGCGGGAACAGCGCGAAGATGGCCTCCCGCAGCAGCCGGTCGGCGAGCGGACGGCGGTGCCGGCGCTCGACCTGCGCGCGGGTGGCCTCGATGAGCTTGTCGTACTGCACGCCGGACGGGCAGGCCGTCACGCAGGCCATGCAGCCGAGGCAGGCATCGAAGTGCCGGACCATCGAGTCGCTGAGCGGCTCGCCGTCGAGGCCCTCCTGCATCAGGTAGATGCGACCGCGGGGGGAGTCCATCTCCTCGCCCCACAGCACGTACGTGGGGCAGGTCGGCAGGCAGAAGCCGCAGTGCACGCAGTCCGACGCCAGCTCGGCGGACGGCGGGTGGTGGTCGTCGAACGCCGGCTCGCCCGGCGTCTCCGGCACCCGCAGCGGTCCGTCCGAGCCCAGCGTCCCCTTGGTGGCGCTGACCGGACCGCCGGTGCTGGTGTCGCTGGTCACGTCTAGATCCCTCCGACGAACCGGCCCGGCGCGAGCCGGTGACCGGGATCCATCTCGTCCTTGACGCGGCGCATGAGGTGCAGCCCGGGGACCGGGCCCCACACGTCGACGGCGCCGCGCACCTCCGGCGGAGCGGTGAGCACGGTGACGCCGCCGCCGTGCGTCGAGCAGGTGTCCCGCAGCCGGTCCACGACGGCGGCCACGTCGTCGGCCGGTGCCTGCGCCGGCAGCCCCGCGTAGATCACCCCGGCCGCCGACCCGCGCAGCGAGAGGGGGGCAGCACGCTCGGCGGAGAGGCGGTGTGCGGTGTCGAGCACGTCGGCGACGCCGGTGATGGTGCTGGTCAGCTTGAGGCCGGTGCCGCCGCTCTCGAACGGGTAGTCGCCGAAGCCGTCGGGCAGGTCGCCGGTCACGGCGGCGGACGGGCCGAGCAGCTCGACCGCGCCCTGCGCCCGGCCGTCCACGCCCGCCTCGATGCCCTCGAGCAGGACGGTGACGGTCACCGGCCCGTCGCCGCTCTGGTCGACCTCGACGGCGGTGGGGACGAGCTGGGAGCCGATGACGGCCGCGGCCAGCTGCCCCGCCTGGGCGCGGTCGGTTGTCTCGACGGTGACGACGCGACGCGCGGCGGGGACCGGGTGCAGCCGCACCACCGCCTCCGTGACGAGGCCGAGCGTGCCGTACGAGCCGGTGAGCAGCTTGCCGAAGTCGTAGCCCGCGACGTTCTTCACGACCTTCCCGCCGGCCTTGGCGACCACGCCGTCCGCGCGGACGAAGGTCACTCCGATCAGCAGGTCGCGCAGCGTGCCGTAGAGCAGCCGGCGCGGGCCGCTGGTCGACACCGCGACCGTGCCACCGACGGTGGCGTCGGCGAGCGGGGAGTCCAGCGCGAGCTGCTGCCCGTGCCCGGCGAGCTGCTCCTGCAGCTCGCGTACGGGGGTGCCGGCGCGCACGAGGCAGACCAGGTCACCGGCGACGTGCTCGACCACGCCGGAGAGGCCGGTCGTGTCGACGACGAGGTCGACGGCCGAGGGCGGAAGGCCCCAGTCGAGCTTCGTGCCGCCTCCGCGCGCGACGACGTTCAGCTCGTGCTGCGCCGCGAGCGACATCACCTCGGCGGCCTGTGCAGTCGAGCTGGGCGAGGCGACGTAGCGGGGCAGCACCCCGGCGACGGCGTCGTCGTCGGTCGCTGCCCGCGCGCGCTCGTCGCAGACCTTGTGCAGCCCGTCGAGGACGGGGTCGGACGGCTTCGCCTTCGGTGGCATCGGGTCAGAACACCTCCGCCAGCCCGGCCTGCTGTAGCGGGTGCGGGCCCTTGTGCCGGCCGGGCACCTCGCCGCAGAGCCGCGGGGTCGGGAACACCTTGCCGGGGTTGGACAGGTTTCGCGGGTCGAAAGCGCAGCGGAGCATCTGCATCGTGTCTAGGTCGTCGTCGGTGTACATGCGCGGCATGTACTTGGCCTTGTCCATGCCCACGCCGTGCTCGCCGGTGATGGACCCGCCGTACTCGATGCAGATGTCGAGGATCGCGCCGGACACCTTCTCGGCCGCCTCGGCCTGGCCGGGGACGCCGTCGTCGAACAGGACCAGCGGGTGCAGGTTGCCGTCGCCGGCGTGGAAGACGTTGGCGACCCGGACCCCGCTCTCCTCGGAGATGGCCGCGATGCGGCGCAGCACGTCGGGCAGCGCGGTCCGTGGGATCACGCCGTCCTGGACGATGTAGTCGGGGCTGATCCGGCCGACCGCGGCGAACGCCGACTTGCGGCCCTTCCAGAACAACGCGCGCTCCGCGTCGTCGGTGGCGATGCGGATCTCGGTGGCCGCGTTGTCGCGGCAGTGCTTCTCGACCTGGCCGAACTGCGCCTCGACCTCCGGGGCCGGTCCGTCCAGCTCGACCACGAGGACGGCGCCCGCACCCTTCGGGTAGTTGCAGTGCACCGCGGCCTCGGCCGCCTCGATCGCGAGCGCGTCCATCATCTCGATCGCGGCCGGGACGACACCCGCACCGATGATCGCCGACACGGCGCCGCCGGCCTCGTCGGTGGACGGGAAGGCGGCGAGCAGGGTGCGCACCTCCTCCGGCGCGCGCATCAGCCGCACGGTGACCTCGGTGGCGATCCCGAGTGTCCCCTCGGAGCCGACGAAGGCGCCCATCAGGTCGTAGCCGGGCGGGTCCGGCGCCTTGCCGCCGAGCCGCACCACCTCGCCGTCCGGCGCCACCAGCTCGACGCCGAGCACGTGGTTGGTGGTGAAGCCGTACTTCAGGCAGTGGGCACCGCCGGAGTTCTCGGCCACGTTCCCGCCGATCGAGCAGATCTGCTGGCTGGAGGGATCGGGAGCGTAGTAGTAGCCGTCCGGCGCCGCGGCCTTCGTCACCTGCAGGTTGATGACGCCAGGCTCGACCACTGCCCGCTGGTTCGTGGCGTCGACCTCGAGGATGTCGCGCATCTGCGAGGTCACGAGCAGCACGCCCTCGGCGTGCGGGAGGGCGCCACCCGACAGGCCGGTGCCCGACCCGCGTGCGACGTACGGCACGTCGAGGTCGTTGCACGCCCGGACCACGGCGGCCACCTGCGCGGTGGTCTGCGGGAGGACCACGACCGCCGGCGTCACCTTGTAGTGGGCCAGCCCGTCGCACTCGTAGGTCCGCAGCTGCTGGCGGTCCGTGAGCACGGCGTCGTCGCCGAGCTCCCCGCGGAGCCGGGACGCCAGTGCCTCGATGGTCGGGGACACGACCTACGGCATCCGCTCGTACGCGGGAAGGGTGAGGAACTCGGCGTAGTCGTCGGCCAGGGCCATGTCGGTGAACAGCGAGCGGGCGTCCTCCCACCGGCCCTTGGCGAACGCTTCGTCGCCGACGGACTCACGGATCGAGCCCATCTCCTCGTCGATGAGCCGCTCGACCAGCTCGCGGGTGACGGTCTGCCCGTCCTCGAGCTCGACCGAGTTGTGCAGCCACTGCCACACCTGCGAGCGGGAGATCTCGGCGGTGGCGGCGTCCTCCATCAGGTTGTTGATGCCGACGGCACCC
>DASVBQ010000203.1:0-2930 GCA_036375795.1 Actinomycetes bacterium | reverse complement strand
GTGGCGCGTGCTCCTCCGCCCAGGCGGACCGGACGAGCAGCGCACCACCCGCCCGGTCCGACTTGAGGTCGACGCGCGCGACCAGGCGGTCACCGAGCAGGAAGGGCAGGACGTAGTAGCCGTGCACCCGCCTGTCCGCGGGCACGTAGATCTCGATGCGGTAGCGGAAGCCGAACAGCGCCTCGGCCCGAGCGCGCTCCCACACCAGCGGGTCGAACGGGGTGAGGAGGGCGCGTGCCGTCACCGCCCGCGGGATCCGCGCCTGGTGGAAGAGGTAGGCCGGGCGTGCCCAGCCGTCGACCTGCACCGGCGCCAGCTCACCGGCGTCGACGAGGGTGGCAACCGCCCGGCG
This sequence comes from Actinomycetes bacterium, assembly GCA_036375795.1. GTDB lineage: Bacteria > Actinomycetota > Actinomycetes > JACCUZ01 > JACCUZ01 > DASVBQ01. Next base: position 2,578 of record DASVBQ010000203.1, on the reverse strand, counting down.
CGAGTCCTCCGGCCGCAGGCGGAAGTAGTCGCGCAGGCACGGCTCGCTGGCGACGCCGTGGGCGCGCGCAGCGATGCGGGTCAGCTCGACGAACGCCTCCTCGTCGCTGGGGTCGGGCGCGTCCAGCACGGCACGCGGAAGGACCCGTTCGGGCGTCGCGTAGCGCCGCTCGAACTGGGTCGTGCGACCAGCACTGGTCACCTCGCCGGCCCAGAACAGGTGCTCCAGGGCCTGCTTGACCAGCGACCAGTTCCAGCCCCACTGCTCGGTGCTGCGCGGCGCGTCGTGCGCCAGCGCCCGCTCCACCTCGGCGGCCGTCATGGCACCGCGTGCCCGCACCTCCTCCAGGACCGCCTTCAGCAGCCGCGGGTGCTCATCGGCGACCCTGCGCATCCCACCCCAGGCCTCCTCGCGCCAGCGCCGCATCCGCCAGCGCAGCAACCGGTGCGTGGCCGGCGGGACCAGGCTCGCCTCGTGAGCCCAGTACTCCACCAGGCGGCGCGGTGCCCGTCCGGACGCGCGGTCGAGCAACGCGCGGTCGTACGGCCCGAGACGGCTGAAGACCGGGACGTAGTGGCTGCGGGCCAGCACGTTGACGCTGTCGACCTGCAGCAGGCCGATCCGCTCGACCACCCCGGTCAGCTGGCGCATGCCCGGCGCTGCCGGCCGCCGCGCCGCCAGACCCTGCGCCGCGATCGCGACACGACGGGCCTGCGACGCGCTCATGCGCGCGTGACTCGCTGCCGACACGGAGGGAGATGGTGCCACCCACCACCGACAGGCGTGCGGCAGGATGGGCGACCGGACCAGGGGGTGCGCATGGCACGTCGGCGGCGTCGGTTGGCGGCCGCAGTGAGCGCGGCCGTGGCCGTCGGGTCCCTGGCGCTCCTCGGCGTCACCGGCTCGCACGCGGCGACCGGCGTGGAGCGGGTCGTGATCGGCACCTCGGTGCAGGGCCGCCCCATCGTCGCCCTCCACCGCACGGCAGGCGACGGCGCCAACCGGGTGCTCGTCGTGGGCAGCATGCACGGCGACGAGGACGCCGGGAAGCGGGTGGTGGCCCGACTGCGCGAGGCGGCGCTGCCGGACGGCACCGACCTCTGGCTGGTGCGGACCATGAACCCCGACGGAGACGTCGTCGACCGGCGGACCAACGCCCGCGGGGTGGACCTCAACCGGAACTTCCCGAGGTTCTGGGTTCTGGCCGACAGGGGCACGTCGACGTATTCGGGGCCGCGAGCCGCGAGCGAGCCGGAGACGCAAGCGCTCATGCGGTTCGTGCGAGCCCACGACATCCGCACCACGCTGATCTTCCACCAGCCCCTGCACGGGGTGGACTCCTACCGGGCGAAGTCGATGCGGCTGGTCCGGGACCTCGCCGACCGCAGCGGGCTGCCGGTGCGGTCCTTCGACTGCTGGGGCGGCTGCCACGGCACGTTCACCGACTGGCACAACGACCGGACCACCGGCCGGGCGGTGACCGTCGAGCTCGGCCGCTCCCCCACGTCCGGGATGGTGGACCGGGTGGCGACCGCGGTGCTGCTGGCAGCCCGCTGACGGCTCACGACGCGAGGCCGGATCCCTCCGCGCGACGCCGTTGGCCGCGCCGCAGGCTCTCAGCGAAGTACGTGGTGTCGAACCAGCCGGGGAACGCCCGGGACAGGCGGGTCGGGCCGAGCAGCCGCGCGTGGCCCTGGGCGACCAGCTCGCGGAACGGCGCGAGACCGACCAGCCACCGGTGCATCTCACGGGTGTCGGCGAGCACTGCCAGGTCGACGTCGTAGCCGGGATCGGTCTTGCAGACGGTGACCCGGCCGTGGTCGAGGTCCAGCCAGCCCTCTGCCCCGCCGAGCCCGGTCAGCTGGACGTGGACGACGGTCCGATCGGAGGGCAGCCGGGCCGGCAGGACCTGCTGGTGCATCCGCCAGATCAGGGACAGACCGTCGAGGTCCTCGTCGGTCGGGTCGCCGAAGGCCCACTCCGCGGCCCAGTGACCCATCGCCCAGACCACCGACGAGAGCGCCTGTCCTGCGGATGTCAGCGTGTACGCCGCAGGCCGGCCGGGTGGACCGGGCTCGCGCTGGACGAGTCCCTGCCGCTCGAGGGTGCGCAGCCGCTGCGAGAGCAGGGAGCGGCTCATCCGCGGCACGCCGCGGTGGATCTCGTTGAAGCCGGACGCGCCCACCGTCAGCTCGCGGATGACCAGCGGCGTCCAGCGGTCCCCGAGCACCTCGACACCCACGGCGATCGGGCAGTAGTCCTCGTGGCCGGCCATTTCACCATCGTGGCCCCTGGCGAGCCGTCGGGGTAGTACGGAACCTGTACCGGTTGCACGTCAGTCGGCGGCGGGCGCGCCCCGTTCTGCCAGGGCATGTCCCCGTTTGCACCCAGTACCGATTCCGGACTCGGCACGTGTCGCACGGCCGGGCACCGTCAGGACGTCCGTACCACACGACGTCCCTGGAAGGGATCCCATGACCACCACGGCAACCACCCCCGACCTCTCCGCGGTGAAGGCGCGCCAGCAGCGCACCTGGGCCAGCGGCGACTTCTCCGTCGTCGCCGGCCGCATCGTCCT
>DASVBQ010000191.1:0-6519 GCA_036375795.1 Actinomycetes bacterium | reverse complement strand
GTCGACGCGGGCGGCGACAAGCGCAGCCTGGACCTCGGGGTCGGCCCGGAACGCACGCGACTTCTGGCGCAGGATCAGGTAGTTGCGCATGCACGCCTCGGCCGCGACCCAGACACCCTTGTCGTCCTCGGTGCGGGGGGTCTTGAAGTCGAAGTGCACCGGGCCGTCGTAACCGCCGGCGAGCAGGGTGTCGACCACCCAGAAGGCGCCGCGCACGTTGCCGGCGCCGAAGCGGAGGTCCTGGTCGTACTTCGGGCCGTGCTGGCCGTTGAGGTCGATGTGGAAGAGCTTGCCCTGCCACAGCGCCTGGGCGATGCCGTGCACGAAGTTGAGCCCAGCCATCTGCTCGTGACCCACCTCGGGGTTCACCCCGACCATGTCGGCGTGCTCGAGGGTGGAGATGAACGCCAGCGCGTGCCCGACGGTCGGCAGCAGGATGTCGCCGCGCGGCTCGTTCGGCTTCGGCTCCAGGGCGAAGCGCAGGCCGTAGCCACGGTCGACGACGTACTGCGCGAGCAGGTCGAGGCCTTCGCGGTAGCGGTCCAGTGCGGCGCGCACGTCCTTCGCGGCGTCGGTCTCGGACCCCTCGCGCCCGCCCCAGAAGACGTACGTCGAGGCGCCGAGCTCGGCAGCCAGGTCGAGGTTGCGCATCACCTTGCGCAGCGCGAACCGTCGCACCTCACGGTCGTTGGACGTGAAGCCGCCGTCCTTGAACACCGGGTGGGTGAACAGGTTCGTGGTCATCATCGGCACGACCAGCCCGGTCTCGTCGAGGGCGTGACGGAACCGCTTGATGTGCTCGTCGCGGGCCGCGTCCGCGCTGCCGAACGGGATCAGGTCGTCGTCGTGGAACGTCACGCCCCAGGCCCCGATCTCGGCGAGCCGGTGCACCGACTCGACCGGGTCGAGCGGCGGGCGGGTCGCGTCGCCGAAGGGGTCGCGTGCCTGCCAGCCCACAGTCCACAGTCCGAAGCTGAACCTGTCCTCGGGGGTCGGAGTGAGGCTCGTCATGGGAATCGTTTCCTTTCCGGTTCAGGAAGCAGTCAGCCGCGACATCACGAGCAAGGGATCCGAGAGCAACGGGGCAAAGGCGAGCTCGGCGGCGCCCAGCAAGGACGAGTCGAGGCCGAAGGCCGGCTGTAGGAGCCGCACCTGTTCGAACGGCGGGGCGAGCGCCGCGGCCCCGACGGCGCCCCGGACTGTCGCTCCGGCGGCCCGGTAGACCTCGGCCAACGCGCCGCCCAGGATCACGACCTCGGGGTTGAAGATGTTCACCACGCCGCCGGTGCCGGTGCCGACCCACGTCGCCACGTGCTCGACGGCGGCGGCCGCGGCCTTGTCGCCCTCCGTCGCCGCGGCCACCACCTCGCGCACCGCAGCCAGGCCGCCGCCGGCGGGACGGCCGGCGAGCGCGAAGAGCCGCTCCTCGCCCGCCTCGGTCTCCCAACAGCCGCGGGAGCCGCAGTGGCACTGCAGGCCGCCCGGGTTCACCAGGAGATGACCGACCTCGCCGGCGTAGCCTCCGGCGCCCACCAGCGGGCGCCCCGACGTGAAGACCCCGGCGCCGATCCCCGAGTGCCCAGCGAGGTACACGACGTCGTCGCAGCCGACAGCCGCGCCGCGCACGTGCTCGGCGAGAACGCCGAGATCGGCGTCGTTGCCGACGACCACGGACATCCCGAGCTCCCGAGACAGCTCCTCCCCGAGCGGGACGTCGGTCCAGCCGAGGTTCGGGACCTGGCGGACGAGGCCGTCCGGGACCCGGACCATGCCGGGCACGGCCGCGCCGGCTCCCGCGCACACGTCCGCAGGGCCGAGCTCCTCGAGCAGCTCACGGGCCACCGTGCCGATGGAACGGACAACATCTCGCATCCGGCGCTGGCCTCGCCGGTGCGGGATGTCGCGTCGCGCGAGCACGTGCCCGCCGAGACCGACCCGGGCAACGGTCAGGTGGGTGACGCCGATGTCGACCGCCAGGGCCTGCACGCGCTCGGTCTGCGGCACGACGACGTACGACGGACGGCCGCCCGCGCCGGTGCCTCCGGCGGCCAGCCGATTCGTCCGCCCGCCGGACTCCTCGCGCACCAGCCCGGCTGCGACGAGCTCGCCGGTCAGGTCGCCGATCGTGCTGCGGTTGAGCGCGAGCAGGCTGGTGAGCCGGCTGCGCGAGGTCGGGCCGTGGACGTGGACGTACCGCAGCAGGGTGCCGAGGTTGCCGCGACGCACGTCTTCGGAGCGGGCCCCGCGTGCTCGGCGCGTCGCGAGGTCCATCCGACGCTACGCCCGACCGGTGGCCGCAGCCCGGCGCCGGGACAGCGCGTCAACGCCCGCAGCCAGCAGCAGGACGCCACCGGTCACCATGTAGACCACCGCGGCGGTCTGGTTGAGCAGGCCCATGCCGTTCGCCACCACGGCGACGACGAGGCCACCGATGATCGCGTCGACCGGGCGGCCCTTTCCACCGAAGAGGCTCGTGCCGCCGATGACCGCGGCCCCGACGGCATAGAGGAGCGTCTCGCCGCCTCCGGTGTTGGGGGTGACCGAGTTGACCCGGCTGGCGAGCAGGATTCCGGCGATCGCGGCGATGGTGGAGCAGAGGATGAAGCAGAGCAGCCGGATGCGCGGGACGTTGATGCCGGCGCGCCGAGCCGCCTCGGCGTTGCCGCCGACGGCATACACATGGCGTCCGAACACCGTGCGGTTCAGCAGCACCGTCAGCAGCACGACCAGCACCAGCACCACCGGGATGACGATCGGCACGCCCTTGATCGAGCTGACCAGCGGGTTCCGGCTGCGCTCACCGCTCAGGTAGTAGGTGCACAGGCCGAGCAGCAGGGCCAGGCTGACGACCTTGATCAGCCACACCGTCGGTGTCTGTGCGACGAGCCCCTTGGACCGGCGGTGGGCCATCTGACGGTAGGTCCCCGCCGCGTACGTGAGGACCACCACGACGAACATCGCCCAGCCGAGCCACACCGGCAGCGTCTTGGACATGATCGCGAGCACCGTGTCGCTCTGGATCCGGATCGTGCCGCCCTCACCGATGATCTGCAGCAACAGGCCCTGCAGGCCGAGGAACGCCGCGAGGGTGACGACGAAGGACGGGATGCCGATCCGCGCGACCAGGATCCCGATCACCAGCCCGATGAACGCGCCGGTCGCCAGGCACACGCCGACCCCGACCCACCAGGGCCAGTCGTTGCGGGTGGAGACGACACCGAGCATGGCGCCGGAGACACCTGCGGTGAAGCCGGCCGACAGGTCGATCTCGCCGATCAGCAGGACGAACACCAGACCCATCGCGATGACGATGACCGCGGCGCTCTGGATGAGCAGGTTGGCGAAGTTGAACGAGTTGGTGAACGTCTCGGGACGCAGCGACGAGAACACGATCAGCAGCACGACCAGGCCGAGGATCGCGGGAAGCGGTCCGACGTCGCCGCCGCGGACTCGGGACACGTACTCCCGCGCGGCGTTGGCCAGGCTGTTGTCCGGCGCCTCGGCGGTGTGCTCGAGCTCCTCGTCCATCAGTGTGCGGCTCACGACTGCGCTCCGCTCTCGTCCGACGCGGCGTCATCGACGTCCGCGCTCACCTCGTGGGCCTCCGCCACCTTGACCTTGCCGGCTTCCTCGACGAGTGCACCGCCGGTGATGAGCTTGACGATCTCGGAGTGGTTCACATCCTTGGCCTCGACCTGCGCCGTCATCCGGCCCAGGTAGAGCACGGCGATGTCGTCGGCGACGGCCAGCACGTCGTTCATGTTGTGGCTGATCAGGATCACGGCGAGCCCGTTGTCCGCGAGCCGTCGCACGAGCCGGAGCACCTGCTCGGTCTGCGCGACACCGAGGGCCGCCGTGGGCTCGTCGAGGATCACGAGCTTGGAGTTCCGCAGCACTGCCCGGGCGATGGCGACCGTCTGCCGTTGACCGCCGGAGAGACTGGCCACCTTCTGGCGTACCGACTTCACCGTGCGGACGGACAGCCCCGCCAGGGTCTCGGAGGCTCGCTGCTCCATGGAGATCTCGTCGAGGAGCCCGGAGCTCAGGGCCTCGCGGCCCAGGTAGAGGTTCTGGACGATGTCGAGGTTGTCGCACAGCGCGAGGTCCTGGTAGACGACCTCGATGCCCAGCGCGTTCGCCTGCTTGGGGTTGTGGACGTGGACCCTCTCCCCCTCGAACAGGTAGTCGCCGCCGTCGAAGGGGTGGATCCCGGCCACGCCCTTGATCAAGGTGCTCTTGCCGGCGCCGTTGTCGCCCACCAGGGCCGTGACGCGCCCCAGCTGGACGGTCAGGTCGACGTCGTGCAGCACCTGCACGGCGCCGAAGTGCTTGTTCACGGCGCGCAGCTCGAGCAGGGGGTTCGACACGGTGGGGGGCGCGCCCCCCGCCTCGGTCATCGTGCTGGTCATGGCACCTCGCCTGGCGTCGGTGTTCTTGAGGGACGAGCGGGCTCGCTCGGCGAGCGTACGACGCGGGGGCCGGACCCTCGACCGGGCCCGACCCCCGCGGCCCGCTACTGCAGACCGAGCTTGGTGCAGTCTTCCGCGAACGCGCCGGTGCAGACCTTGTCCGTGGTCGTGTGACCCGCGTCGAAGACCTCCTGGATGTTGTCCTGGGTGATCCAGACGGGGGTGGCGAACACCGACGGCACCTGCTTCTTGGCCACGGTGTCCTCGACCTCCCCGTTGACCAGGTCGTCGGCCGAGCCGTCGTTCTTCAGGATCGCGGCGGCGAGGTCCACCGCGGCCTTGGCCTCGACCTTGATGTTCTTGAAGACGGTGCCGCACTGGGTGCCGGCGACGACCCGCTGCAGGCCCTCGTCGATGGCGTCCTGCCCGGTGACCGGCACCTCGCCGGCGAGCTTGTTGTTCTGCAGCACGGTGACGATGCCGCCCGCCATCGTGTCGTTGGCCGCGATGACGCCGTCGACGTTGCCGTTGTTCTGGGTGAAGATCTGCTCGAACGTCGTCTGCGCGACGGTGGCGTCCCACTTCCCGGTCTGGTCGCCGACGACCTTGTAGTCGCCCGCGTCGACCTTCGGCGCCAGCCCCTCGACGTAGCCCTGCTTGAACAGCGCCGCGTTGTTGTCGGTCGGGTCACCGTTGATCATGACGATGTTCGCGGACGTCTTGCCCGCGTCGTCGAGGCACTTGGTCAGGCCCTCGCCCATGAGCTTGCCGACCTGGACGTTGTCGAAGGACACGTAGTAGTCGGCCGACCCGCCCAGCGTCAGGCGGTCGTAGTCGATGCTCGGGATGCCGGAGTCCTTGGCCTTGGTCTGGCAGGCGGCACCGCTCTCGGAGTCCAGGTTGACGATCATGAGCACGTTGACGCCCTGGTTGATCATCGAGTCGCACAGCGAGGTGAACTTGCCGACGTCACCGTCCGCATTCTGGATGACGGCGGTGTAGCCGGCGGCCTCGATCTCCTCCTGCAGCGCCGGGCGGTCCTGGCTCTCCCACCGCGGCGAGGTCGTCGCGTCCGGAAGGATGACGCCGATCGTGGCCTTCTCCTCGGCGCCACCACCGCCGCCGCCCCCGCCGCCGTTGCCGCCGTCGTCGTCGCCGCCGCAGGCCGCGAGGCCGAGCGAGAGGGCCGCCAGACAGGCGACCAGGATCCGTGTCGAGCGCATAGCGTGATGCCCTTCCGCTGGGGAGGCCGACCGGGCCTGACGCGGCTCCGGCGGTATGTTGTGGTCGACAACGTACTCACCTTCACCGTCATCCGGAAGTCACAATCCCGTAACAGGAAGGGCCCGTCCGGATTGCTCCGGACGGGCCCTTTTCGTCATGACCTGCGTGGTTTCGGCGCCGCCGTCAGCTCCGCAGCAGCGTCCGCAGCACGTACTGCATGATCCCGCCGTGGCGGTAGTAGTCCGCCTCTCCCGGGGTGTCGATCCGCACCCGTGCGGTGAACTCCGTGTCGCCGGCGCGCACCGTCACCTCGCGCGGTGTGGATCCCTCGTTCAGCTCGGTCACGCCGGTGATCGTGAACTCCTCCTCGCCGGTCAGGCCCAGCGACTCGGCGCTCTCGCCGTCGCGGAACTGCAGCGGCAGGACGCCCATCCCGATGAGGTTCGAGCGGTGGATCCGCTCGTAGGACTCGGCGATGACCGCCCGGACCCCGAGCAGCGCGGTGCCCTTGGCCGCCCAGTCGCGCGACGACCCGGAGCCGTACTCCTTGCCCGCGAGGATCACCAGCGGTGTTCCGGCCTCGGCGTAGTGCTGCGCCGCGTCGTAGATCGTCGTGACCTCGCCGCCGGCGGTGAAGTCGCGGGTGAGACCGCCCTCTGTCCCCGGCGCGAGCTGGTTCCGCAGCCGGATGTTGGCGAAGGTGCCGCGGATCATCACCTCGTGGTTGCCGCGCCGCGAGCCGTAGGAGTTGAAGTCGCGGCGCCCGACACCGTGCTCCTGCAGGTAGGCACCGGCCGGCGAGTCGGCCTTGATCGATCCGGCCGGCGAGATGTGGTCGGTGGTGACCGAGTCACCGAGCTTGGCCAGCACGCGGGCGCCCTCGATG
>DASVBQ010000176.1:0-6838 GCA_036375795.1 Actinomycetes bacterium | reverse complement strand
GGACTGATCGCCCCGCCGAGCACGTGGTAGCGGCCGCGGAACTCCCGGGTCTTCTCGATCGCGACGACGTCCTTGGACTCCTCGACGACGCAGATCACCGAGCGGTCGCGCCGCGGGTCCCGGCAGATCCGGCACTGCTCGGCCTCGGCGACGTTGCCGCAGGTGGCGCAGAAGCGGACCTTGTCCTTGACCTCGGTGAGCGCGGTCACCAGGCGGCGCACGTCGGCCGGGTCGGCCGCCAGCAGGTGGAAGGCGATCCGCTGCGCACTCTTGGGGCCGACGCCCGGGAGACGGCCGAGCTCGTCGATGAGGTCCTGGACGACGCCTTCGTACACCGTGTGTCGCTCTCCTACAGGCCCGGCAGGCCGAGCCCGCCCGCCCCGCCGAGACCCTCGGCGAGCGGGCCCATGGTCTTCTGCTGCAGCTCGCCGACGGCCCGGTTGGCGTCGCGGATCGCGGCCAGCACCAGGTCGGCGAGGCCCTCGGTGTCGTCCGGGTCCACGGCGCTCGGGTCGATCTCGAGGCCGACGACCTCGCCACCGCCGGTCACGGTCGCGCGGACCAGTCCGCCGCCGGCCGAGCCGGTGACCTCCGCGCGGGCAAGCTCCTCCTGGGCCTGGAGCAGTTGGGACTGCATCTGCTGCGCCTGCTGCAGCAGCGCGTTGAGGTCTGCGCCGCCGAGGCCGGTCTGGCCGGGCTGGTCGCCACCGGGGATCACCGTGGGCACACTCCGTCCGGGTCGGTGTGGTCGTGTCCGGCCATGCCGGCCGCATCTCGGAGCCTACGTGCCTGGCGGGAACCCCGACAGCCGCGCCCCGCGCAGACCTGTCCCGAGCCGGCGTCAGCTGGCGTCGTACTCGCCGATCACCTTCGCGCCGAGCTCGCGGGCCAGCAGGTCGTGGTGGGTGAGCCCGGTCTCGTCGGCGTCCGGGTCGTCGGCCGAGGGGCGGTCGTCGCCCTCCGTCGGCTCCTTGGCGGCCGCGGACTCCTCGGCGACTGCCGCCATCGCCGCCGCGCGACCGCTCGCGGCCGGAACAGCCGGGCTGCTCGCGGCCGCAGCGGCCGGGCTGCTGGCGGGCGCGCCGGGCGCGCTGTCCGCGCCGGACCGGTCCGGGCTCGCCGCGGCGGACGGGTCGGTGGACGGGTCGACGATCGCATCGACCTTCCAGTCGACGCCGAGCACCTGGATCAGCGCCTCACGCACGATCTCGTCGCTGCCGCCGCGCAGGAAGCTGTCGCGTGCCCCGGCATTGACCATCGCGAGGGTCAGCCGGCCGCCCTCGATCCCGGCCACTTGGGCGTTGTGGCTGAGCAGGGTCCAGGTGAAGCGGCGCAGGCCCTTGACGACGTCGAGCACGTCCGGCCACATCCGCCGGACGGTGATGAGGTCGACGCCGCTCGGGTCGGCGGCCGCGGAGGCCTGGGCGGGCGCCTGCTCTGCATCGGCCGGCTGCTGGGCCGGCGCCTCCGTGGCGACGTCCGATGGGCTCGGGCCGGCATCCGCGGCCGGCTCGGCAGCGGTAGGAGCGGAGGTCGCGGGCGCGGGCGCCGAAGCCGGGGCGGGGGACGCAGCCCGGGGTGTCGCGGCGGCCGCGGGCCGGGGGGACGACTCGGGGGACGGAACAGCGGACGACCCGGCCGACGCCGGCGTACCGGCGATCGACACCCGGCGCTCGAGCCGGTCCAGGCGCGCGGCCAGGCCCCGCTCGTCGTGGTCGGCCGCCGGCAGCAGCACGCGGGCGCAGATCAGCTCGAGCTGCAACCGGGGCGCGGTGGCACCGCGCATCTCGGTCAGCCCCGCGTTGACGACGTCCGCGGCCCGGGACAGCTGGGCCGCACCGAAGTGCGCGGCCTGCTGACGCATCCGCTCGAGCTCGTCGGCCGGGTGCTCGCCGAGGATGCTCCCGGCCGCGTCCGGCACGGCGTCGAGGATGATCAGGTCGCGCAGCCGCTCGAGCAGGTCCTCGGCGAAGCGACGGGGGTCGTGGCCACCCTCGACCACCTGGTCGACGATCCGGAACACCGCCGCGGCGTCACCGGCGGCGACGGCGTCGACGGTGTCGTCGAGCAGGCTGGCGTCGGTGTAGCCGAGCAGCGCGGCCGCCCCGGCGTAGGTGAGGCCCTCGGGCCCGGACCCCGCGAGGAGCTGGTCGAGGACGCTGAGCGAGTCACGCACCGACCCCCGGCCGGCGCGCACGACGAGCGAGAGCACGCTGGGGTCGACGAGGACCTTCTCCTGCTCGCAGACCGAGGCGAGGTGGGCGGAGAGCTCGGTCGGGGGGACCAGCCGGAACGGGTAGTGGTGGGTGCGCGAGCGGATCGTCGCGATGACCTTCTCGGGCTCGGTCGTCGCGAACACGAACTTCACATGGTCGGGCGGTTCCTCGACGAGCTTCAGCAACGCATTGAAGCCCTCCCGGGAGACCATGTGCGCCTCGTCGATGATGTAGACCTTGAAGCGCGAGGCAGCCGGCGAGAAGAAGGCTCGCTCGCGCAGGTCCCGGGCGTCGTCGACACCGCCATGGCTCGCGGCGTCGATCTCGATGACGTCGAGGCTGCCGGCCCCACCCGCGCCGAGGTCGACGCAGGACTGGCAGACCCCGCACGGGTCGGCCGTCGGGCCCTCGGCGCAGTTGAGGCACCGGGCCAGGATGCGCGCGCTGGTCGTCTTGCCGCACCCCCGCGGGCCGCTGAACAGGTAGGCGTGGTGGGTGCGGCCGCTGGTCAGGGCGTTGCGGAGTGGACCCGTCACGTGCTCCTGCCCGATCACGTCCGCGAAGGTCACCGGTCGGTATCGGCGGTAGAGCGCTTGGGTCACCCGACAGACACTAACGCGGCGGTACGACGGCCCGACCGGCTCAGCCGAGCTTGTCCACCGCCCGGTCGAACGCCTCGAGGATCGGGCCGAGGTCGGGCTCGCCCCGGTCGAGGCCGGCCGGGCCGTACTGGCCGTACGAGAGCAGCACGACCACGGTGCCGGCACGTCCGACGACTATCTGCTCGTACGTCTCGACGCCCGGACTGGACCACCGCACCTCGGCCAGGAACCCCTTGGTGTCCGGCAGCTCACGCACCACCGCGGCCTCCCGGGTCCCTTCCTGTCCGGCCACCGTCGACGGGCACTCGGTGATCCAGGCCCGGACCAGCTCGACGGCGTCGCTCGCCTGCTCCTCGCTGCGCGCCGCGGCCAGGACCTGGCTCAGCGCGGGGCCGTCCGACTGGGGAGGCGCATGGATCGACCAGCGCACCTGGGCACTGACCGGGTCGGCGACCGGGCTGACCGCGCGGGTGCAGCCGATCAGCGGCCGCTCGAACCTTTGCGGATCCCCGGTGCGGAGCACAGCCCACGGGCCGGGCCAGGCGGCCTTCATGTCCGCCTCGCCCAGCAGGTCGGCGACCTGGACCTCGACTGGGACATCGGTCGGCGCGGTGGTCCCGACGGTCGTGGAGCGGTCCCTGCCCCACCAGACGTACGCGGCGACGACGACCCCTGCGATCACCAGGACGACCAGCACCAGGACGGTTCGGCGGCCGCGCAGCGCGCCCCGACGCTCGACCGTCTCCACGTCGCGGCGGTGCTGCGCGCCGGTGACCATGCCGCCTCCAGCCCTCTCGGACAGGATGCGTCGAGACTCGGCCGTCGGCCAGGGCCCAAGGACTGGCCGCGGACAGCGAAGGACCCCCCGCACACCCGCCAGAGCCTGCCTACCCTTGCTGCCTTCCGGCCCTGGGGGGGTTCAGCGGGATGACGCCGCACGAGGGGTCGGGGAGCAGTCTAACGGCACCCTCGGCGGTGGCCGGACCGCGGACGGGGTGCCGTCGGTGCTCCGGTACCCTCGTCCGCGGAGGACTCGCCTAGTGGCCTAGGGCGCACGCTTGGAAAGCGTGTTGGGGGCAACCCCTCGCGGGTTCGAATCCCGCGTCCTCCGCTCCGCCGGCGGCGCCGCGACGTGCCGGCGCCGCCCGCACTGCGTTGGTCCCTTCTCGAAGCGGCCCGACGGGGCCACTATGAGTTCAGGTGGCCGACGGGGAGGCGGTCCATGACGCTGCCATCCGGACGGATACGCCGACCGGTCGCGCCGCACACCACGGGGCTCCTTGTGCTGGCAGTAGTGCTGGCCCTCGGGATGGTCGCGGCGGTGGCCGTGCTCGTGCGATCCGTCATCGACCCGGGTACAGCAGGTCAGTCGACGGCGCGCGGGTCGGGCGTCACCGCTACCGAGGGCCGTGACCTGCCGCCGTTCACCGGCGTCGACCTCGCCGGCAGCAACACCGTCACGGTCCGGCTGGGCACCCCGCAGGCCGTCGTGGTCCGCGCCGACGACAACCTGATCTCCACGGTGACCACGACCGTGGAGTCCGGGACGCTGCGGATCGGCGCGCGGGGCAGCTACAGCACGCAGAACCCGATGAGCGTCAGCGTGACGGTTCCGTCCCTGACATCGGTGACGCTGAGCGGCAGCGGCTCGATCACGGTGGAGGTCAGCGGGCGGAAGCTGGCCGTCAGCGTGCCGGGCAGCGGAACCGTGCGGGCGTCCGGAACGGTCGTCCAGGTCATTGCCACGCTGGGCGGATCGGGCAACCTCGAGCTGCGGGACCTCGTCGCCCGCCAGGCCACGGCACGCATCGACGGCTCCGGACAGATCAGGGTGCACGCGACCCGGTCGTTGGTCGCCGCAATCGCCGGCTCGGGCGTGATCCGCTACTCCGGGAACCCCTCCTCGGTCACCAGCAACGTCACCGGTTCCGGCTCCGTCACCCGCGAGTGAGCGCGAACCCTCGCCGGCGAAGATCCGACGCTGCGGACACGCCGATCACGACGGCGTGCCGCGGGCGAGCGCGCAGCGAACCAACACGACTGCCCACCCCGAGAGCGCCGGTTCAGCGCCGGCGGGTGCCGAAGATGCTGCGGGCGATCTCACGGCCGACGACGGCAGCCGCCGATCGGGCCATCTGCTTGAAGGCGCTGGACTCGATGACCTTCTCGGCCGTCGACCGCTCCTCGCGCGGCGCGCGGGTCCGGGTGGACCGCGACGGTGCCCGACGCGACGGCTCGCCGGTCGGGGTGGCGGGCGGCGCCTTCTGCAGCCGGGCGGTCAGCCGCTCGTAGGCCGACTCCCGGTCCACCTGCTCGGCGTACTTGCCACGCAACGGCGAGGCCTGCACCGCCGCAGCGAGCACCGCCGGGTCGGCCGGCGCCATCTTCGACTGCGGTGCGCGCAGCATCGTCCAGGCGACCGGCGTGGGGGCACCCCGGTCGGAGAGCACCGTGATGACGGCCTCCCCGATGCCGAGCTGGGTCAGCACCTCCTCGAGGTCGTACGCCGAGTGCGGGAAGGTCGAAGCGGTCGCCTTGAGGGCCTTCGCGTCCTGCGGGGTGAACGCACGCAGGGCGTGCTGCACCCGGTTGCCGAGCTGGGCGAGCACGTCGGCCGGGACGTCCTTGGGGGTCTGGGTGACGAAGAAGACGCCGACTCCCTTGGACCTGATGAGCCGGACCGTCTGCGCGATCGCGTCGAGGAACTCCTCGGACGCGTCGTCGAAGAGCAGATGTGCCTCGTCGAAGAAGAAGACCAGCTTCGGCTTGTCCAGGTCGCCCACCTCGGGCAGCTCCTGGAACAGGTCGGCGAGCAGCCACATGAGGAAGGTCGAGAACAGCTTGGGCCGGTCCTGCAGCTGCGGAAGCTCGAGCAGGGAGACCACCCCCCGGCCCTGGCCGTCGACGCGCATCAGGTCCGCCGTGTCGAACTCCGGCTCGCCGAAGAACTGGTCGGCGCCCTGGTCCTCGAACCCGATCAGCTCGCGCAGGATCACGCCGGCAGTCGCCCGCGACAGCCCGCCGAGCTCCTTCAGCTCGTCCTTGCCCTCGTCGCTGGTGAGGAACTGCACGACCGCACGCAGGTCCTTGAGGTCGAGCATCGGCAGGCCGGCCTTGTCCGCGAAGTGGAACACCAGGCCGAGCGAGGACTCCTGCACCTCGTTGAGGCCCAGCACCTTCGACAGCAGCGTCGGACCGAACGACGTCATCGTCGCGCGCAGCGGGTGCCCCTCGCCGACGCCGCCGAGGGCGAGGAGCTCGACCGGGCAGGCCATGCCGGTCCAGGTCTGGCCGACCGCGGTCGCCCGAGAGGTGATGCGGTCGGTGGCGTCGCCGGGCTCGGCGAGCCCGGACAGGTCGCCCTTGATGTCGGCGGCCAGCACAGGGACCCCGGCTGCCGAGAGCTGCTCCGCCATGAGCTGCAACGTCTTGGTCTTGCCGGTGCCGGTCGCCCCGGCGACCAGGCCGTGCCGGTTGACCATGGCCAGAGGGATCCGTACGGCTGCCTCTGGCCGCGCGGCACCGTCGACGAGGAGCGCCCCCAGCTCCAGCGCCGGACCCTCGAAGGCGTATCCGTCGACCACGGCGGTCACCTGGTCCGGTCCGGCCGGCATGTCCGACATTCAGCGCTCCCCTGTGCCCGACGAATGGTGCGCAGAATATGCTGACAAGGGTGATCTTCAAGGCGGTCGGCGACTCGAAGCCTTACCCCGACCACGGCTTCACGCAGAGCCAGTGGGGCGAGGTGGCGCCCACGCAGGTACGCCTGGACGAGCTCGTCACCACCAAGCGCGAGCTCGATCTCGACATCCTGATGACCGAGGACTCCACGTACTTCGGTGACCTGTTCGCCCATGTCGTCGAGTGGCACGGCACGCTCTACCTCGAGGACGGATTGCACCGCGCCCTCCGGGCCGCCCTCCAGCAGCGCCCCTTCCTGCACGCCCGCGTCCTGTCCCTCCCCGACTGACCGGCGCCGCAGATGTCGATGCTCACCCCGCGCGGGCAGGGGGCACGCCC
>DASVBQ010000165.1:0-6563 GCA_036375795.1 Actinomycetes bacterium | reverse complement strand
GTGCCGCCACGCGTGCCCGTTGGCCCCGGCCCGGATCTCTTCGACGACCCGGCCGACGCGGCCAGCGCGATAGAGCCCGCTGACCGGGTGTGACGCGCCCGGGCAGGTAGACTCCCGCCCGGTCTGGCTGGGTCTGCCCGGCCCCCACACCATCCGGAAGGACACTCCGTCACCGTGGAAGCGCTCAGCGCCCTGTTCCCGTTCGCGCTCATCCTGGCGGCGTTCTACCTACTGATCATCCGGCCGGCGAGGACTCGCCAGCGAGCGGCGGTGCAGCTGCAGGAGCAACTGGCCCCGGGCCTCGAGGTCATGACCACCTCCGGTGTCTACGGGACCGTCACCGCGGTGGAGGACGGCGCCGTGGCCATCGAGGTCGCCCCCGGCGTGGTCATCCGCTTCGCCAAGGCCGCTGTCGCCCAGGTGCTGACCCCCGAGGCGTCCGCAGCCGAGCCGACCGAGCCGACCGAGCCGACCGAGCCGACCGAGCTGCCGGCCGACCGGCCCGAAGGCGACCAGCCGAACCGCTAGGCGTACCGCACCCCGGCGCGTGTGCGCCGGCCGAGACCGAGAAGAGTTCCCGTGGCATCACCCGCAGCGTCGCGCCCTGGCCGCACCATCGCGGTCCTCGGCGTCCTGACAGCCTTGCTCTTCGGGCTGATCTGGGTCGCGGCCCCGGACCGGCTGGGCAAGGACGAGCTGTCCGCCGCGCAGCGGTATCAGCCCCGGCTCGGCCTGGACCTCGAGGGCGGCACCAGCGTCATCCTGACACCGCGGGTCGCCGAGGGGGAGAAGGGCACGATCACCCAGGACGCGCTGGACCAGGCGGTCTCCATCATTCGCAACCGGGTGGACAGCTTCGGTGTCGCGGAGTCCGAGGTCACCACGGCGGGGAACAACATCGTCATCTCGATCCCGGGCAAGCAGGACAAGTCGATCCTCGACACGGTGCAGCAGACGGCCGAGCTGCGGTTCCGCCAGGTCCTGCTCAGTGGGGCGGGCGTGCCGACGCCCACCTCGACGCCGAGCCCCTCGCCCAGTGGCACTGCGTCGCCGAGCGGCACGGCCTCGCCCTCGCCGAGCCCCTCCCCGACGGAGACGACGAACAACCGGGTCGTCCCGAAGGCGCTTCGCGCCGCCTCGTCGCCCAGCCCCTCCGCGTCGCCCAGCCCGACGTCGCCGGCCACGCCGACGCCTGCGCCGACCGCGCCGGGCACGGGCATCGGCGCCCTGACGCCGGAGCTGCAGAAGCAGTTCGCCGAGCTCGACTGCACCAACCCGGAGAAGGTGCGCCAGACGTTGCGTGACCCGGGCAAGGACGATCCGGACAAGCCCCTGGTCACCTGTGACGAGGACGGCGTCGAGAAGTTCGTCCTCGGCCCGGCCGAGGTGCTCGGCACCGACGTGAAGTCGGCCAGCGCCGGCCTCGAGACCAACTCGCAGGGTGTTGCGACCGGCGGCTGGGAGGTCCAGCTGGACTTCACCGGCGAGGGCAAGAAGAAGTTCGCCGACATCACCCGCCGGCTCGCGGGCGAGACCGGCGACCTCAACCGGTTCGGCATCGTGCTGGACGGCCTCGTCGTCTCCGCGCCGACGACCAACGAGCCGATCACCGGCGGGCAGGCCCGGATCACCGGCAACTTCAGCCAGGACGAAGCGAGCAGCCTGGCGAACGTGCTGAAGTACGGCGCCCTCCCGCTCACGTTCGACCCTGGTGAGGTCCAGGAGGTCTCGGCCACGCTCGGCGGCGACCAGCTGCGCGCGGGCCTCGTCGCGGGCGTCATCGGGCTCCTGCTCGTGGTGATGTACTCGCTGCTGTACTACCGCGGGCTCGGGCTGGTGACGATCGCCAGCCTCGCGATGGCCTCGGTCATCACGTACGGCCTGGTCGTGCTGCTCGGATGGCGGATGGGATTCCGGCTCAGCCTCGCCGGCATCGCCGGTCTCATCGTCGCCATCGGCATCACCGCGGACTCGTTCGTGGTGTTCTTCGAACGGATCCGGGACGAGGTGCGCGACGGGAAACCTCTCCGGGTGGCCGTGGAGTCGGGCTGGGCCCGAGCCCGCCGGACGATCCTGGCCGCCGACTTCGTGTCCTTCCTCGCGGCGGTCGTGCTCTACCTCCTCTCGGTGGGCGGCGTCCGCGGCTTCGCGTTCACCCTCGGCCTCACGACGCTGGTCGACATCGCCGTGGTCTTCCTGTTCACCAAGCCGCTGGTCACGATGCTGGCCAGGACCAAGTTCTTCGGCCAGGGGCACCCGCTCTCGGGCCTGGACCCCGACCGTCTCGGCGCCACCCGGCGCACCCTGACCACCCGGCCGACGCGCCGACCCGCTGCCACGACCCCGAAGGAGGCGTGATGAGCCGCCTCGGAACCCTCGGTGCCCGGCTATACAAGGGCGAGGTCTCCTACGACTTCATCGGCCACCGCAAGCTGTGGTACTCCGTGTCCGCGGTGCTGCTGGTCGTGTCGATCGCGTCCCTGCTGGTCCTGCAGCTGACCCTCGGCATCGAGTTCCGCGGGGGGGCCGAGTTCCGCGTCAAGGGCCCGACGGTCACCGAGGACTCGGTCCGGTCGACCGTCTCGGACATCGTCGGCGGCGAGATCGTCGTGCAGAAGGTCGGCTCGGACACCATGCGGGCACAGACCGAGACGCTGACCAGCGCGGAGCTGGAGGAGGTGCAGAACGCCCTCGCCGAGAAGTTCAACGTCAATCGCGAGGACGTCAGCACGCAGTTCATCGGGCCGAGTTGGGGCAAGGACATCTCGACCAAGGCGCTGCGCGCACTGATCTTCTTCCTGCTCGGCGTCGTGGTGTTCCTCTCGCTCTACTTCGAGTGGAAGATGGCCCTCGCCGCGATGATCGCGCTGCTGCACGACCTAGTGATCACTGCCGGGCTCTACTCGTTGGTCGGCTTCGAGGTCACGCCGGCCACCGTCATCGGCTTCCTGACGATCCTGGGCTACTCGCTCTACGACACGGTCGTGGTCTTCGACAAGGTCCGGGAGAACACGCAGGGCCTTGCCGGCGGCAGCCGCATGACGTACAGCCAGGCGGTGAACCTCGCCGTCAACCAGACCCTCGTCCGCTCCATCAACACCTCCATCATCGCGCTGCTGCCGATCGGGGCGATCCTGTTCGCCGGTGTCGTGCTGCTCGGCGCGGGGCCGCTCAAGGACCTGGCTCTGGCGCTGTTCATCGGCGTCGCCGTAGGCGCCTACTCCTCGGTCTTCATCGCCCCCGCGGTCCTCGCCGGGTTCAAGGAGCGGGAGCCCGCGATGCAGGCGCTGGCGAAGCGAGTCGCAAACCGGCGCACCGGCGCGGCACCCGCGCCGTCGGCTCGGCGCGCCGCCGCCGCAGCGACCCAGGCCGATGCGACCGAGGACGTTGCGGACGAGGAGGCTGCCGGTGCCGCCCCGGTCCCGGCGGGCGCGCGGGCCGCGTCGTCGCCGCCGCGCCGGCCGGCGGGCGGCAGCCAGCGCGCCCAACCACGAAAGGGTGGTGGCGGAAGCAGCCGGAGCCGCGGGCGGTCGAGCGGGAAGAAGCGCCGCTGATGACCACCGACCGGACCTCGGACCTGCGAGCCCAGCTGCTCGCCCGGGTCCGGGACGTCCAGGACTTCCCGAAGCCGGGGGTCGTGTTCAAGGACATCACTCCACTGCTCGCCGACCACACCACCTTCGCCGCCGCGATCGAGGGGCTCGTCGCGCCGCACCGCGGCACCGACCTCGACTGTGTCGCGGCCGTGGAGGCTCGCGGCTTCCTGTTGGGCGCGCCGGTGGCGCTGGAGCTGGGTGCGGGCTTCGTGCCGGTACGCAAGAAGGGCAAGCTGCCCGGCACCACGGTCGAGGCGTCCTACGACCTGGAGTACGGCTCGGCGACCCTCGAGGTGACCTCCGACTCGTTCCTGCCGGGGAAGCGAGTGCTGATCGTGGACGACGTCCTGGCCACCGGCGGGACGCTGGCGGCGACCGTCGACCTGGTGCGGCGCTGTGGTGCCGAGGTCGTCGGCGTCTCGGTGCTGATGGAGCTGAGCTTCCTGGAAGGTCGCAAGGCGTTGCAGGAGGTCGGCATCGACGACCCGCACGCGCTGATCACCGTCTGACCGGGTGGCCTGCGGGTGTGTCACACCCGCACTAGACTGGTGGGCTCAACCCCCGACAGCTGGAGCGGCTCGTGGCCGATGCGCCCCCGTCCAGTCCGGTCGACCTCGACGGAGGCGTCACGGACGACACGGCGGCGCCCGAGCCCGGTCTGTCCACCACGGCTCCCACGTCACGTCGGGTGCGCGCCCGGCTTGCCCGCCTGGGCGCTCAGCGACCCACCGTCAACCCGGTGCTGGAGCCACTGTTCCGGGTGGTGCGGCAGACCCACCCAAAGGCGGACCTACGCCTCATCGAGCGCGCCTACGACGTAGCCGAGCTCCACCACCGCGGCCAGCTGCGCAAGAGCGGCGACCCGTACATCACCCATCCGCTGGCGGTGACCACCATCCTCGCCGAGCTGGGCATGACGCCGCCGACGCTGTGCGCCGCGCTGCTGCACGACACGGTCGAGGACACCCCGTACACCCTCGACCAGCTTCGGGCCGACTTCGGCGACGAGGTCGCCGAGCTGGTCGACGGCGTGACCAAGCTGGACAAGGTCAAGTACGGCGAGTCGGCACAGGCCGAGACGGTCCGCAAGATGGTCGTGGCAATGGCCCGCGACATCCGGGTGCTCGTCATCAAGCTCGCCGA
This sequence comes from Actinomycetes bacterium, assembly GCA_036375795.1. Classification (GTDB taxonomy): domain Bacteria; phylum Actinomycetota; class Actinomycetes; order JACCUZ01; family JACCUZ01; genus DASVBQ01. Next base: position 1,824 of record DASVBQ010000165.1, on the reverse strand, counting down.
CCGCCTGCACAACATGCGCACCATCCGCTACCTGCGTCAGGAGAAGCAGGAGCAGAAGGCCCGCGAGTGCCTGGAGATCTTCGCGCCGCTCGCCCACCGCCTGGGCATGAACACGATCAAGTGGGAGCTCGAGGACCTGTCATTCGCGACGCTCTACCCCAAGGTCTACGACGAGATCGTGCGACTCGTCTCGGACCGGGCGCCGAGCCGCGACGACTACCTGAGCGGTGTGATCGACCAGGTCAACCAGGACCTCAAGTCGGCGAAGATCCGGGCGACGGTGACCGGACGCCCGAAGCACTACTACTCGATCTACCAGAAGATGATCGTCCGCGGGCGCGACTTCGCCGACATCTACGACCTCGTCGGCATCCGGGTCCTCGTCGACTCGGTGCGCGACTGCTACGCCGCCCTGGGCAGCATCCACGCGCGGTGGAACCCGGTCCCTGGCCGGTTCAAGGACTACATCGCGATGCCCAAGTTCAACATGTACCAGTCGTTGCACACGACGGTCATCGGGCCCGAGGGCAAGCCCGTCGAGATGCAGATCCGCACCTTCGCGATGCACCGACGGGCCGAGTACGGCGTCGCGGCGCACTGGAAGTACAAAGAGGACCCGTCCGCGACCAGCGCCGACGGGGCGCGCAGCAGCCGGGCCCTCGACGAGGGCAACGCCGGAGCCAACGACATGGCCTGGCTGCGCCAGCTGCTGGACTGGCAGAAGGAGACCGAGGACCCGGGCGAGTTCCTCGAGAGCCTGCGCTTCGACCTGAAGTCGGCGGAGGTCTTCGTCTTCACCCCGAAGGGCGACGTCATCGCGCTGCCCGCCGGCGCGACGCCGGTCGACTTCGCGTACGCGGTGCACACCGAGGTCGGGCACCGCTGCATCGGCGCCCGGGTCAACGGCCGCCTGGTGCCGCTCGAGAGCACGCTGGACAACGGCGACCTCGTCGAGGTCTTCACCTCGAAGGCGCAGGGCGCCGGACCGAGCCGCGACTGGCTGACCTTCGTCAAGAGCCCCCGGGCCCGCAACAAGATCCGTGCCTGGTTCTCCAAGGAGCGGCGCGAGGAGGCCATCGAGCAGGGCCGGGACGCGATCGCCAAGGCGATGCGCAAGCAGAACCTCCCGATCCAGCGGCTGCTGACCACCGAGACGCTCACCACGCTGGCCCACGAGCTGCGCTACCCCGACATCTCCGCCCTCTACGCCGCGGTCGGTGACAACCACGTCTCGGCCCAGTCGGTGGTCGCCAAGCTGGTCGAGTCTCTGGGTGGGGAGGACGGCGCCACCGAGGACCTCGCTGAGGTGACCACGCCGGGCGTCACGACGCGGCGGCCGCGCACCTCGCACGACCCCGGGGTCGTGGTGAAGGGCGCGTCGGACATCTGGGTGAAGCTCGCGCGGTGCTGCACGCCGGTGCCGGGCGACGCCATCGTCGGCTTCGTGACGCGGGGGAGCGGCGTGTCGGTGCACCGCCGCGACTGCGTGAACGCGCAGGCGCTGTCCGGCCAGGCCGACCGGATGGTCGAGGTGGAGTGGGCGCCGTCCGCGTCGTCCGTGTTCCTCGTGGCGATCCAGGTCGAGGCCCTCGACCGGTCGCGTCTGCTCTCCGACGTCACCCGGGTGCTGTCCGACCAGCACGTGAACATCCTGTCCGCCTCGGTGACCACCACCCGGGACCGGGTGGCGATCTCCCGGTTCACCTTCGAGATGGGCGACCCCAAGCACCTGGGGCACGTCCTGCGCGCGGTCCGCGGCGTCGACGGCGTGTTCGACGTCTACCGGGTCACCAGCGGCCGATCCTGAGCCTCGCTAGGCTGCTG
>DASVBQ010000161.1:0-2309 GCA_036375795.1 Actinomycetes bacterium | reverse complement strand
ACCTTGAGCGAGCCCTCGGGCGACACCCAGGCCACCGACCCGCCGCCGGCGCCGACCGTGACGATGTCGATCATCGGGATCTTGCTGGGGTAGCTCCCGATCGTGCCCTCGGTCGTCAGCGTCGCCTCGCCGTGCAGGACGACGGACACGTCGGTGGACGTCCCCCCGCCGTCGCAGGTCAGCACCCGGTCGAAGCCGGCCTCGCGGGCCACCAGGGCCGCGCCGAGCGCACCGGCCGCCGGCCCGGACAGCACCGTCGTGATCGGCTGGTGCACGACCTCCTCGGCCGAGAGCACGCCGCCGTTGGACTTCATGACGTACCACGGCACGCCCGGTGCCACCTCGTGCAGCCGCGAGGTGATGTTCGCGACGTACGTCGCCATCCTCGGCTTCACGGCGGCGTCGACCAGCGTGGTCACTGCGCGCTCGTACTCGCGGTACTCGCGCAGTACGTCGCTGGAGATCGACACGACCGCGCCCGGGTGCTCGCGGGCCAGTACCTCGCGCATCCGCAGCTCGTGCGAGGGGTCGGCGTAGGAGTGCAGGAGGCAGACGCCGATGGTGTCGATGCCCTGGCCGCGGAACCACCGGGCGACCTCGCCCGCCCCCTCCTCGTCGAAGGGGCGGACCTCCTCGCCGCGGAAGTCCAGCCGGCCGGCGACGGTGCGGACCCGGTCGACCGGCACGATGCGCGGCGGCTTCACCCAGAAGTACGAGTTGCCGTAGCCGTCCGGGACGCTCTGCCGCGCGATCTCCAGGATGAACTCGTAGCCCTCGGTGGTGACGAGGCCGAGGTCGCCGACCTTGCCCTCGAGCAGCTGGTTCGTGGCGACCGTCGTGCCGTGGCTGACCGACCCCACCTCCTCGCCGCCGGTCGACATCAGTCCCAGGACCTTCCGCATCCCGTCGAGGAAGCCGTCGGCGGGGTTCGCGGGTGTGGACGGCGTCTTGGTGGTCACCAGCTCGCCGGTGGCCGTGTCCAGCGCCACCACGTCCGTGAACGTGCCACCCGTGTCGATGCCGATGCGGATCCGGCGGGATGTGACGTCGGGCGCGTCCTCGGGCATGCGGTCATTCAACCGGGGCGTGGCGTCGCCCATGCACCGGCCCGGCAGATTGCCCGTGCCGCGCGGGCTGCAGGGCTGGCCGGTCTCAGTCCACCACGTCACCGCGTGTCGGTGCGGCGTGCGGGAACGAGGTGCTCGCCGACCGGGTCAGGTCGTCGACGTACCGCCGCACCAGGTCCAGGTTGCGGTCAGCGAGGTGGTCGAACACCTGCGGGACGCTCGACCCCGGCGTCAGCGAGGCCATCGCGGTGGACGGGTCCAGCCGGGCCGACACCCAGCACTCGTGGCTGGCCGCCCGCGCCACCACCTCGGCGACCGGGCTGACGACCATCGAGTTGCCGAAGTAGATCACTCCGGCGGGGTCGCTGCCCGTGGCGTTGGCCCCCACGACGTAGACGTGGTTGTCGTACGCCCGGGCGCGGTTCGTGAGCTCCCAGATGTCGGCCGACCGCAGCAGCGCCGACGGCCGGACGAGGACCTCGGCGCCGCGGACCGCGGTGATCCGCGACAGCTCCGGGTAGTCCCCGTCGAAGCAGATGATCTGACCGATGCGGCCGAGGTCGGTCTGCACGACGCTCACCTCGTCGCCCGGGGTGACCCAGCCGCCGCGCGAGCGCATCTCGGTGCAGAACGGGTGCGTCTTCCGGTAGACGCCGGCGACCTCGCCGTCCCTGCCGAGCAGCACCGAGGCGTTGTGCACGACACCGCGCTCCGCTCCGCGTTCGTACGTCCCGGCCACCACGTGCACGCCCAGCCGCCGGGCGGTCTCCTGCAGCGGCTCCACGACCGGTCCCGGAACCTCGGACACCAGGTCCCACAGCTGCTCCGGCCCGATGCCGGGCGTGAAGCCGGTGGTCACCGACTCCGGCAGGACGACCAGCTCGGCGCCGGTCGCCTCGACGCAGCGGGTCACCCACTCCGCCGCCTTGGCCAGGTTGCCCTTCACCGACTCGGCGGTGAGCGGGCCTGGCAGCGGCGCCAGCTGCACCGCGGCCACCGTGAACGCCTTCATCGACCCACCTCCTGGAGTCCCCCGAGGCTATCCGCCGGAGGGCGGAGAACGCCGCTCATGCCCCGAGGTGACGATCGAGGAAGCGCACGGTGCGGCGCATCGACAGCGGCCACTGGGGGCCGAACGCGTGGTGCTCGCCGTCGTACACGAACAACCGGGCGTCCTTCCCCTCGCGCCGGAGCGCGGCGTACGTCGCGCGAGTCCACCGGATCGGGCAGCTCTCGTCGGCG
>DASVBQ010000147.1:0-19910 GCA_036375795.1 Actinomycetes bacterium | reverse complement strand
GGGGCTCGCGCTCCTCGATCAGCCCGTCGGCCAGCAGCGCGTCGAGGTGGCGGCGCACGGCAGCAGATGTCAGCCCGACCACGTTCGCCAGAGCGGCTGCCGTGGTGGGACCGTTCTCCAGGATGGTGCGCGCGACGCGGTCGCGTGTCCGGTCGCGCCCCACGACGTCGCTCGTCGCGCTCACGACGCCGCGCGGGCCCCGCGGGTCCTCAAGCGTTGATTTCACAACACCAGTGTTGCGTTATTCGTGCGGGTTCGCAAACGGGAGGGGTCGGCCCGTCACGTGGCCTGCCTCACACCGGCCCGACAGACTGTCCCGCCGTGAGCCGGCCCATGCGCACACGCCATGACCTCACCGTCGGGCTGACGGCCCTCGGCGTGCAACCGCGCGACATCCTCCTGGTGCACTCCTCGCTCAAGTCGCTCGGCTGGGTGCCCGGCGGGTCGCTCGCGGTCGTGCAGGCTTTGCTCGACGCCGTCGGCCCGGGCGGGACCCTCGTGGTCCCCACGCAGACCGCGGAGAACAGCGACCCGGCCGGCTGGTCGAACCCGCCGGTGCCCCGGCCGTGGTGGCCGGTGATCCGCGAACAGACGCCTGCCTTCGACCCGCACCGGTCCCCCAGCCAGCACATGGGCGCCATCGCCGAACAGGTGCGGACCTGGCCCGGGGCGCGCCGCAGCACCCACCCGCAGACCTCCTTCGCTGCCCTCGGGCCGCGTGCCGACGAGGTCGTCGCGGTGCACGACCTCGACTCGCAGTGTGGGGAGCGCTCGCCGCTGGCCACGCTCGAGCGGCTCGGCGCCCGCATCCTCCTGCTCGGCGCGACCTTCGGGTCGTGCACCGCTTTCCACCTGGCCGAGTACCGCGTTGCCGGCGCCGTTGCCGTCAAGACCGACGGGGCGGCCGTGCTGACCCCTGACGGCGACCGGCGGTGGGTGACGTTCACCGACCTCGATCTCGACGAGGGCGACTTCGACCGCATCGGCGAGCACCTGCTGGCCACCGGCGCCGTGAGCTCCGGCCGGGTCGGGGAGGCCGACTGCCACCTCGTCGACCTGCCCGTAGCCGTCGCCGCGGCGCAGGCCTGGATGGCGGCGCACCGGCGAACGCCGGCAGGTGGTTCGTAGACTCGCCCGCGTGACCGCGCCGCCCGCCGTCGAGGTCGTCGACCTCGTCAAGCGGTACGACGGCAGGGCTGCCGTCGACGGGCTGTGCGCCGTGTTCCGCGCCGGCGAGGTCACCGCGGTACTGGGCCCCAACGGGGCCGGCAAGACCACGACCGTCGAGACCTGCGAGGGCTACCGGCGCCCGGACTCCGGCCATGTCCGGGTCCTCGGCCTGGACCCGTGGCGCGACGCCCGGGCGCTGCGGCCGCGGGTCGGGGTGATGCTGCAGTCGGGCGGGGTCTACCCCGGCGTCCGGGCCGTCGAGATGCTCCGGCACATGGCGTCGCTGCACGCGCACCCGCTCGACGTGGACATGCTCGTGGATCGCCTCGGGCTCGCGACGGTCGGCGGCACGACGTACCGCCGGCTCTCCGGGGGGCAGCAGCAGCGGCTCTCGCTCGCCATGGCCGTGGTCGGGCGACCGGAGCTGGTGTTCCTCGACGAGCCGACGGCGGGGCTGGACCCACAGGCCCGCCGGGCGACCTGGGAGGTCGTCGAGGAGCTCCGAGGAGACGGCGTCACGGTCGTGCTCACCACGCATTTCATGGACGAGGCCGAGCGGCTGGCGGACTCGGTGGTCGTGGTGGACCGCGGCCGGGTCGTGGCACTCGGCAGCCCGGCGGAGCTGATGGCCTCGGGCGCCGAAGGCAGCCTCCGGTTCTCGGCGCGGCCGGGGCTGCACGTGGGCGAGCTCGAGCGGGCGCTGCCCGCGGCGAGCCGGGTCGACGAGGTGGCTCCGGGACGCTACGTCGTACGCGGCCATGTCGACGCGCACCTGCTCGCGGACCTCACCGCGTGGTGCGCCGCCCACGACGTGATGCCGGAAGGTCTCGCCGTCGGGCAGCGCTCGCTGGAGGACGTCTTCCTCGAGCTGACCGGGTCGGATCTGCGCGGATGAGCGCCCCCACCGACCGGGCCACGTTCGCCCCTCGCCCGGGCGCGGCGCCGCTGCCCCGGATGCTGCTGTCGCAGACGGGCCTGGAGGTGCGGCTGGTCCTGCGCAACGGCGAGCAGCTGCTGCTGACCCTGGTCATCCCGGTGCTGGTGCTCACCGTGTTCGGCAGCGTCGAGGTCATGGACCTCGGCACTCGTGCCGAGCGGCTGGGCTTCCTCGTCCCGGGCGTGCTGGCCCTTGCGGTCATGTCGACCGCCTTCACCGGCCTGGCCATCGGCACCGGCTTCGAGCGGCGCTACGGCGCGCTCAAGCGCCTCGGCGCGTCGCCGCTGCCCCGCGGCGCGCTGCTGGGCGCCAAGGGCCTGTCGGTTCTCGCGGTCGAGACGCTGCAAGTGGTCCTGCTGTGCGCCGTCGCCCTGGCTCTGGGCTGGGACCCTGCCGGGTCGCCGCTGGCGGCGCTAGCCCTGCTGCTGGCCGGCACTGCGGCGTTCGCGGCGCTCGGCCTGCTGATGGCAGGCACGCTGCGGGCCGAGGCGACCCTGGCGGCGGCGAACCTGGTCTACCTGCTCATGCTCGTGAGCGGCGGCATCGCCGTGCCGCTGGACCGGTTCCCGGACGCCGCTCGGCCGGTGCTGGAGGCACTGCCCGCGGCGGCCCTCGCCGAAGGCCTCCGCGACGTGCTGCGCGACGGCGCGGGCCTCCCGTGGGAGGCGCTGCTCGTGCTGCTGGCCTGGGCGGGCGCCGGTGGGCTGCTGGCCGCCAAGACCTTCCGCTGGGAATAGCCCGACCGGGAATAACTTCACCGACAGTCGGGAACATGACGCCTGGCTGATCGGGTCGTTCCCATCCGGTCGTACGGACCACCGGGGCATGTGCGAAAGCGAGGCAAGAGACCGATGTGCCCGGCCGCAGGAGACCTCCCCTCCACACCTGCCATCCCTCACGAACCCGCTGACCGGACCGCGCCCGTCGAACGGGCTCGCGGCGTCCTGATGGCGGTGCACCGCGTCGACGCCGCCCACGCAGGGGGGCTGCTGGCGCGAGTCGCCGAGGACCACGACGTGACGGTCGCCGCGCTCGCGGTGGCGACGCTCGAGGCCGTTCAGGGGTCGCAGCCGAGCGACCCGGGCGCCTCGGCGATCGCCGTCCGTCACCTGCTCGGGCCGGCGGCCTTCCGACCGGTCCTGGACGGCCAGCTGCACCCGAGCATGCGCGCCTTCGCCGACCCTCCGCCCGGACCTCCGGACATCTCCCACTCGACGAGCGCGGGCGAAGTGCTGGCCCGCGCCGACGAGCGGGACCGTGCCGCCGAGCGCCGAGACCGGACGGCGGACGCCCGCGCGGCGGCCGCCCGTGCCCGCCACGCCCTGGACCCGGCCGCGCACGAGGAGGACGAGGCTGACCTCGACCAGGCCGCGCTCGACCGGTTCTGGTCCGGCGTCGACAGGGACTCCGCGGCCGGCGACCGCGAGACCCTCTCCCGCCGACGGGAGGAACCGCCGCCCGTAGGCTGAGCCCATGTCCACCCCAGGCAGTCGCGCACGGCGTTCGCGACTCCGCGGGAGCCGCGGATGATGCTCGCTCCGGCCCGGTCCTGGCGACCCTCACCGGCGGCGCTGCGCCGGACGTTCCTCGGCGCGCTGGTGATGAACACGGTGATCGTCGTCACGGGCGGCGCGGTCCGGCTCACCGCCTCCGGGCTCGGCTGCCCGACGGTCCCGAAGTGCACCGCGAACTCGATGGTGGTCACCCGCGAGATGGGGGTCCACGGCGTCATCGAGTTCGGCAACCGGCTGCTGACCTTCGTCCTCACCGCCGCGGTCGTGGCGGCGCTGGTCACGGCTTGGCGCGCGCGGCGCCGCGACCTGCTCGGGCTCGCCGGCCTGATGTTCCTGGGCATCGTCGCCCAGGCAGTCCTCGGCGCGGTGACCGTGCTGACCGGCCTGAACCCGCTGACCGTCATGGCGCACTTCCTGCTCTCGATGCTGCTGCTGGTGCTCGCCGTGGCAGCGCACCACCGGGCCACGACCGCTCCTGCCCAGCCTGGCCCGGTCGTCGGCAGGGAGATCCGCGTCGGCGCCTGGCTGCTGACGGCGGCGGTCGCCGTGACCCTGGTGCTCGGCACCGTTGTGACCGGCACCGGCCCGCACTCCGGGGACAAGAACGCCGAGGACCGGCTGCCGTTCGACCTCGAGTCGGTCAGCCAGCTGCACGCGGACGGCGTCTTCCTGGTCATCGGCCTGGTCATCGGTCTGCTCGTGGCGGTCCGCGCCGCCGCGGCGCCTGCGCCGCTCCCCCGCCGGGTCGCCGTCCTGATGGGCGTCGTCCTCGCCCAAGGCCTGATCGGCTACGTGCAGTACGCCACGGACCTGCCGGTCGCTCTCGTCATGGCCCATGTCCTGGGCGCGTGCCTGGTCTGGATCGCGACGCTGCGGGTCCTGCTGGCCACCCGACCGGTTGCCGACGGTCCGGTCAGCGGCGCCGCTGCGGCCGGAAACCGCCCAGCACCGGCCTGGGCAGCCTCGCGATGAGGGGCTCGAGCGTCTCCGCCACGGCAGCCGCGGTGGGACGGTCGGCCGGCCGGCGGGCGAGGCAGCTGAGCACCACCTCGGCGACAGCCGGCGGCACGTCGCGCGGCAGGTCCCGGGGCGGGGTGTCCACCTGGGGCCAGGTCACCGTGCCGTCAGCGGCGGCGCGGTCCTTCGACGACCACGGCCGGTAGCCGGCGCAGGCCTCGAAGAGCGTCGCCCCCAGACCCCAGATGTCTGCCGGCGGCCCGGGCGGCTCGGCGCGGGGGTTCGCCTGCTCGGGGGCCAGGTAGGCGTCCGTCCCCACCACGTGGTCCAGGGCTGCGGCAGCCTCGACGGACCGGGCCACGCTGAGGTCGATCAGGCGCGGCGGCGCACCCATGATGACGTTGCTCGGCTTCACGTCGAGGTGCACGACCCGCTGGCCGGCCAGGTAGTGCAGCGCCGAGCACAGCTCCAGGCCGAGCGGCAGCAGCTGCTCCACGGGCAGCGGCCCGTACTTGCGCACCAGCCGCGACAGCCGTGGTCCCTCGAGGTGCTCCAGGACGAGGTGCGGCCGCGGGCCGTCCAGCGTCGCGCCGAACGAGCGCACCACCACCGGATGGCTCAACCGCCCGAGCATCTCGACCTCGCGCCGCAGGCCGCGCAGCGCGCCTGGGTCCTCGACGAGGCCGGGTCGGAGCACCTTCACCACCACGGCGCTGTACAGCTCGTCGTCGAACGCCAGGTACGCCTCGTACGACCTGCCGCCTCCGAGCAGGCGGTGCACGACGCGGCCGGGGACGATGTCGTCCCCGGCCGCGAAACCCCAGCTGTCCCGTTCGCTCAACGGGTGTCGTTGCGGCTGGCGTCGTTGGTGTGGTTCTGGGTGAAGTCCCGTGTCGGGTCCCCACCGTCCATCGTCCGGTCCTTGGTCAGGTCGTCGTTGCTGAGGTCCCGGTCCCGGCTGACCACGGTGACCCGGCTGCCGGTCCCGTCGTTGCTCTCGCCGGTGCCGCTGTCGAAGGTCGCGCCGGTCTCGTCGTCATCGTCGTCATCGTCGTCGTCGTCGATGTCGTCGGTGGAGAGGGCAGTGAACTGGTTCTCCCGGGTCGCGACGACCTCGTCCGCCGAGGCTGCCGAGGACTGGACGAGCGCGAACAGGCCGAAGCCGAGCAGCGCGGCGAATGCCGCGACGGCGGCACGGAACAGAGCGTGCATGGTGAGTCTCCTGTCATGGTCGGGCAGGTGGGGCCCTGCCGTGCTATCGCCGGACCGGCCGGCGGGGATACGGGGTGTTCGTCAGTCCTCGCCCCCGTCCTCGCCGCCGCGTCCCGAGGCGTCGTCCTCGAGCGAGAACCGCGGCGTGCCCTCGGAGCACGCCACCTTCACCTCGACCCGGGCCTCGCCGTCGTCGCCGCGCTCGAACCGGACCTTGCCCTCCTCGTCGTGTCCGGACTCGAGCTCGTCGATCTGCCAGCCGACCGCGGGGGCGGCGCTGACCTGAGCCAGACCGGACCGGCACGTCGCGGACACCAGGCCGCCGCGCGTCGTGATGGTCCGGGTCGCCGACGACTCCCTCGTCCCCGAGGGCTGCCGACCGGGACTGCTGTCCGGCGAGGTCGTGTCCGTCGGCGCGGAACGGCTGGGTGTCGCGTCGAACGAGCTGTCGACCGTCCGGTCGGTGAACGGGTCCCCGACGAGCCCCGCGGCGCCGAAGCCGACGCCGACGGCGGCCGCGGCGAAGACCGCCCAGAGCGCCACGAGCGCGAATCGCCGGTTCATGCCCTCGAGTCTGCCGAGTCGCCGGTTAAGCGACTGCTAACTCGTCGACATCCCTCGCCTTCCTACCGCTGTGCAGGTCCGGACGGCACTAGCGTCAGGCGGTGTGGCCGTGCTGCTCCTGATCGAGGACGACCCCCGCATCCGCACCGCGCTGACCCGGGCGCTGACCGAGCGCGGCCATGCCGTCTCGTCCGAGCCGGCCGGGATGGCCGGGCTGCAGCACGTCCTGGACGACCCGCCGGACCTGGTGGTGCTGGACCTCGGGCTTCCCGACGTGGACGGCATCCAGCTGCTGCGCATGCTCCGGCCGGTCAGCGAGGTGCCGGTCATCGTCGCCACCGCGCGCGACGACGACACGGCCACCGTCATCGCCCTGGACGCGGGTGCCGACGACTACGTGGTCAAGCCCTTCAGCGCCGAGCAGCTCGACGCGCGCATCCGGGCCGTGCTCCGCCGGACCGCCGGCGACCAGGCAGTCACCCGGCTCGAGGTCGGAGACCTCGTCGTGGACCTGCGGGCCCGCACAGCCGAGGTCGCCGGTACCCCGCTGGACCTGCGTCCGCGGGAGTTCGACCTGCTTGCCTACCTCGCGGCCCGGCCCGGCGAGGTCGTCACCAAGCGCACGCTGCTTGCAGAGGTGTGGCAGCAGCCCTACGGCGGGGCGGACAAGACGGTCGATGTCCACCTGTCGTGGCTGCGGCGCAAGCTCGGCGAGACGGCGCAGGAGCCGCGGCGCCTGCACACGGTCCGTGGCGTGGGTGTGAAGCTCGTGGCGGCCGACGGCCGGTCGGCCGCGTCGTCGGGATGAGACGCCGGCTCGCCCTGCTGGTGGTCGCGACCACCTCAGTCGTGCTTCTGGCCTTCCTCCTGCCGCTCGCCGTCCTGGTGAGCCGCGCTGCCGAGAGCAACGCCATCTCCGACGCGACGAGCCGAAGCCAGGTCGTCGTGTCTGCGGTGGCCTCCGGGGCCGACGCCGCCGAGGTGGACGCCGTGGCGCGCCAGCTGGCCGCCGACGGCCTGCAGGTGACGGTGACCCAGACCGACGCCACGTCCGCGGCAGCGCGGCGGGCGACCGTCGACCGCACCGACGACGGCGGCGCTCTCCTCCGGCAGCCGGTTGCCGTCGAGGGTCGCACGGTGGTGGTGGAGACACTCGTGCCGCGGGACCAGCTACGGGAAGGCGTGCTGCGGGCCTGGTTGGTCCTCGGGCTGCTCGGCGTCGTCCTGGTGTCCTTCTCGCTGGTCGTCGCTGACCGGCTGGCGCGCAGCATGACCGCGCCGATCACGGAGCTGGCCGGCGCCGCGCACCGGCTCGCTCACGGTGACCTGGACGCCCGCGTCGAACCCGGTGGTCCGGAGGAGGTCCGCGAGGTCGGCAACGCCATCAACCTGCTGGCCGCCCGCATCGGCGAGCTGCTCGCCGGCGAGCGGGAGTCGGTGGCCGACCTGTCACACCGGCTGCGTACGCCGGTGACGGCGCTGCGGCTCGAGGTCGAGTCGCTGCCCCCCGGCGCCGACCGGGAACGGGTCACGGCCGCGGTGGACGACCTGGCCCGCCAGGTCGACGGGCTGATCCGGGAGGCGCGTCGCCCGGTGCGCGAAGGAGTCGAGGCGCGCTGCGACGCCCGGGTCGTCGTTGCGGAGCGGGTCGCCTTCTGGCAGCCGCTGGCGGAGGACCAGGGTCGCGAGGTGCGACTGCGTCTCCCCCCGGCCCCCTGCCCGGTGCGCACCAGCGGCAGCGATCTCGAGGCGGCGCTCGACGCCCTGCTCGGGAACGTGATCGCACACACGCCCGAGGGTGCCGGCCTGTCCGTGGCGGTGGACCGCGACGGGGTCGGTGACGTGCTGGTGGTGGTCACCGACGAGGGACCGGGGTTCGCCGACAGGTCGGTGCTGCGGCGCGGTGAGAGCCGCGCGGGCTCCACCGGGCTCGGCCTCGACATCGCCCGGCGGACGGCGACCGCGGCCGGTGGCGACCTGCGGGTCGACGACGCCCCAGGCGGCGGTGGTCGGGTCACGATGCGACTTGGCCCACCGGCCGCGGGCTCGGCAGTCCCGGTCACTCCCCACGGCTAGACCGCCTGAGGTCGGTCAGAAGGGCAGCAGCGGGTCGACCGCGACGGCCAGGAACAGCAGCGTGAGGTAGGTGATCGACCCGTGGAAGAGGCGCATCGCGGTCGCCTCGACCGACCTTCCCTCACGCGCCCGGAGCAACAGGACGTGCGCCTCACGGAGGAACGCGGCGCCCAGCAGCGCGGCCACCGCGCCGTAGACCGGCGTCGTGCCGGCCACCGGCCAGAGCAGCAGGGACACGGCGACCATCACCCAGCTGTAGACCACCACCTGCCGGGCCACAGTCACCGGGCTCGCGACCACCGGGAGCATGGGCACGCCCGCCGCCGCGTAGTCGTCGCGGAAGCGCAGCGACAACGGCCAGTAGTGCGGAGGCGTCCAGAAGAAGATGACCGCGAAGAGCACGACCGGCGTCCAGGACAGCGAGCCGGTCACCGCGGACCAGCCGATCAGGACCGGCATGCAGCCGGCCGCACCGCCCCACACGATGTTCTGCGGCGTGCGCCGCTTGAGCGCCATCGTGTAGACCCCGACGTAGAACGCGATCGCCGCCAGGGCGAGCACCGCCGGCAGCGGACCGGTCGTCACGGCGAGCCAGGCGACCGAGACGACGCCGAGCACGAGGCCGAAGACGAGCGCCTCGCGCGGGCTCACCAGACCGGTCGCGAGCGGGCGCCGCTCGGTGCGGTGCATGACCTGGTCGATGTCACGGTCGATGTAGCAGTTGAGGGTGTTGGCGCTGCCCGCGGCGAGGGCGCCGCCGAGCAGTGTCGCCGCCACCAGCCGCCAGGACGGGATCCCGCCTTCGGCGAGCAGCATCGTCGGGACCGTGGTCACCAGCAGCAGCTCGATGATGCGCGGCTTGGTGAGGGCGACGTACCCACCGACCAGCTGACGCACGGTGCGGCGGGGCCGGGAGGCGAGGGGACGACCACGCGAGACGCCGGGAGGGCGTGAATCGACGGCCGTCACTGGCACCTCGTTCCAGGATCTCGTCGCGTTGGTCGCGGACCGTTGCGGTGGGCCGCACCGGTCTCGTTTCGGTGCCCTGCACCAGGGCAGCCCCACTGTATCCGCCGGACCACCGTCCAGGCGCGTCGCGGGGGGGCCGGTGAGTAGGCTCGCGGCGCGCCGCCGACACGCGGCCAACGACCGTCGAAGGAGCCCTGACGCGCGTGACTCCCCAGCCGAAGCTCGAGTGGTCCGACCTCGACCGGAAGGCCGTCGACACGATCCGGGTCTTGGCCATGGACGCGGTCCAGAGGGTGGGCAACGGCCACCCCGGGACGGCCATGAGCCTGGCGCCGGCCGCGTACCTGCTGTTCCAGCGCTACCTGCGCCACGACCCGACCGACCCGGCCTGGGCCGGTCGTGACCGGTTCGTCCTGTCCTGCGGGCACTCCAGCCTCACGCTGTACATCCAGCTGTACCTCTCGGGGTACGGCCTGGAGCTCGACGACCTCAAGGCACTGCGGACCTGGGGGTCGCGCACTCCCGGGCACCCCGAGCACGGGCACACGGCCGGGGTCGAGACCACCACGGGCCCCCTCGGGCAGGGCGTCGGCAACGCTGTCGGCATGGCGATGGCGGCCCGGCGCGAGCGCGGGCTGCTCGACCCCGACGCGGCCCCCGGCGAGAGCCCCTTCGACCACCACGTCTGGTGCTTCGCCTCCGACGGCGACATCGAGGAGGGTGTCTCCAGCGAGGCCTCGTCGCTCGCCGGCACGCAGCGGCTGGGCAACCTGGTCCTGCTCTACGACGACAACCACATCTCGATCGAGGACGACACGTCCATCGCGCTCTCCGAGGACGTCTGCGCCCGCTACGAGGCCTACGGCTGGCACGTGCAGCGCGTCGAGTGGCTGCCCGACGGCGGCGCGTACGACGAGAACGTGGCCGCGCTGGCGAAGGCCTACGACGCCGCGCTCGCCGAGACGGAGCGCCCCTCGTTCATCTCGCTGCGCACGGTCATCGCCTGGCCCGCGCCGAACGCACAGAACACCGGCAAGGCGCATGGCAGCGCGCTCGGCGAGGACGAGGTGGCTGCCACCAAGAAGATCCTCGGCTTCGACCCCGCGAAGTCCTTCGACGTCGACCCTGAGGTGCTGGCGCACGCCCGTGGTGTCGTCGAGCGTGGCCGGGCCGCACATGCCGAGTGGCAGACGTCGTTCGACCGCTGGGCCGAGGGCAACGCGGAGGCCAAGGCCCTGCTCGACCGGATGAGCGTGCGACGGCTGCCCGACGGGTGGACCGACGCCCTTCCGGAGTTCCCGGCCGACCCCAAGGGGATGGCCACCCGCAAGGCGTCCGGGAAGGTGCTGGCGAAGATTGCGCCGGTGCTGCCCGAGCTCTGGGGCGGCTCCGCCGACCTGGCTGAGTCGAACAACACGACGCCGGAGGGCGAGCCGTCCTTCCTGCCCGAGGACCGCCAGTCCAAGGCGTTCCCCGGCGGCCCGTACGGCCGCGTGCTGCACTTCGGCATCCGTGAGCACGCCATGGGCGCGATCCTGAACGGCATCACGCTGCACGGTGGCACCCGCGTGTACGGCGGCACCTTCCTGGTGTTCAGCGACTACATGCGCCCCGCCGTCCGGCTCGCGGCGCTGATGCAGCTCCCCGTGACGTACGTGTGGACCCACGACTCGATCGGCCTCGGCGAGGACGGACCGACGCACCAGCCGGTCGAGCAGCTGGCCGCGCTGCGGGCGATCCCCGGGCTGGACGTGGTCCGACCGGCAGACGCGAACGAGACGGTCGTCGCGTGGCGGACGATCCTCGGCCACACCGACCGGCCGGCCGGGCTGTGCCTGAGCCGCCAGGACCTGCCGACCTTCGACCGCTCGGTGCTCGGGTCTGCCGAGGGCACGGCGCGCGGCGGCTACGTGCTCTCGGACGCCTCGGACGGCCAACCCCGGGTGATCATCGTCGCGACCGGCTCCGAGGTGCGGCTGGCGGTCGCCGCCCGCGACGTCCTCGAGGCCGAGGGCACCCCGACGCGAGTCGTGTCCATGCCGTGCATCGAGTGGTTCCGCCAGCAGGACGAGGCCTACCAGCAGCAGGTGCTGCCGTCCGGGGTCAAGGCCCGGGTCAGCGTGGAGGCCGCGGTGGGTCAGGGCTGGCGTGACGTCGTCGGCGACGCCGGCGAGATCGTCAGCCTGGAGCACTTCGGAAGCAGCGCCGCGCACACGGTGTTGTTCGAGCAGTTCGGCTTCACTCCCGACCGAGTCGTCGCCGCCGCCCACGCCTCCCTCGAGCGCGTCGGGATCATCACCGGCAGCACGACCGGCAACTGAGGCGAGGAGAACACATGACAGACGCCCTGCAGAAGGACCCGCTGCGCCGCTTGACCGACGAGGGGGTCGCGATCTGGCTCGACGACATGGGTCGCGGTCGGCTCGCCACCGACAACCTGTCGGACCTGGCCCGCGACAAGCACGTCGTCGGCGTGACGACGAACCCGACGATCTTCCAGAAGTCCATCAGCGAGAGCGACCTGTACGACCGGCAGCTGCGCGACCTCGCGGTCCGAGGCGTCGATGTCGACGAGGCGCTGCGGATGGTCACGACATTCGACGTGCGGTGGGCCTGCGACGTGCTGCGCCCGCTGTACGACGCCAGCGACGGTGTCGACGGCAGGGTCTCGATCGAGGTCGACCCGCGCCTGGCGCACGACACCGAGCGGACCATCGCCGAGGCACGCCAGCTCTGGTGGCTGGTCGACCGGCCCAACCTGCTCGTCAAGATCCCGGGGACCAAGGCCGGCCTCCCGGCGATCTCGCAGTGCCTGGCGGAGGGCATCAGCGTGAACGTCACGCTGCTCTTCTCGGTCGAGCGCTACGCCGAGGTGATGGATGCCTTCATCGACGGCGTCGAGCGTGCCCGGGCCGCTGGCCTCGACGTCTCGAAGATCGAGTCGGTGGCGTCCTTTTTCGTCAGCCGGGTCGACACCGAAGTGGACAAGCGGCTGGACAAGCTCGGCTCGGACCAGGCCAAGAACCTGCGCGGCAAGGCGGCGATCGCCAACGCCCGGCTGGCTTACGAGCAGTACGAGAAGGTCTTCTCCGGCGAGCGGTGGGCTGCGCTCGCCGAGGCCGGCGCGACGCCCCAGCGGCCGTTGTGGGCGTCGACGGGTGTGAAAGACCCGGCGTACGACGACACGCGGTACGTCGTGGAGCTGGTGACCCGCGGCGTCGTCAACACGATGCCCGAGCCCACGCTGGAGGCTGTTGCCGACCACGGCGAGATCCGGGGCGACACCATCCGTGGCGCATACACCGACGCGGCCGTGGTCTTCGCCGCACTCGCCGACGTCGGCGTCGACATGTCCGATGTGGTGGCGGTGCTGGAGGACGAGGGCGTCGAGAAGTTCGAGGCCTCCTGGAACGAGCTGCTCGAGTCGACCCGCAAGGAGCTCACCCGGCTGGCCGCCGAGGCTTCCGCGTGAGCGTCTCTGTCCAGGTCGCCGGCGGCGCCTCCGGGGAAGGTTCCGACCTCACCGGCGTCGCGGCTTCCCTTGCCGGCAAGGACCCCACGCTCTGGGGACCGCAGGCGGAGCCGGAGGCGGCGAAACGTCTCGGCTGGCTCGACCTGCCCAGCACGTCGGAGGCCCTGCTCCCGCAGCTGCGCGAGCTGCGCGACCGGGTCCGGGCGGACGGCCTCGACCGGGTGGTCCTCGCCGGCATGGGCGGTTCCTCGCTGGCACCCGAGGTCATCACCCGCAGCGCGGGCGTGGACCTGACGATCCTCGACAGCACCGACCCCCACCAGGTCGGCGCCGTCCTGCGGGACCGCATCGACCGCACCGTGCTCGTCGTTGCGTCCAAGAGCGGCAGCACCGTCGAGACGGACAGCCATCGGCGAGCGTTCGAGCAGGCGTTCCGCGAAGCCGGCCACACCGGCGCCGACCTGGCCCGTCGCGTCGTGGTGGTCACCGACCCCGGGTCGCCGCTGCACGAGGACGCGACGGCGGCCGGCTACGACGTCGTCCTGGCAGACCCTGACGTCGGCGGCCGTTACAGCGCGCTGTCGGCGTTCGGTCTCACCCCGAGCTTCCTCGCGGGTGCCGACGTGGAGCGGCTGCTCGCGGACGCGAGAGTGCTCGCGGGCGAGCTCGCCCAGGACGACAACCCGGGCATCGTGCTCGGCCGGTTCCTCGGGGACCACGCGCGGGCCGGGCGGGACAAGCTCGTCCTGGCCGACTCCGGGTCGGGCATCGTCGGCTTCGGTGACTGGGCGGAGCAGCTCGTCGCCGAGTCCACCGGCAAGAACGGCACCGGCATCCTTCCGGTGGTCGTCGAGGGGACCGACGCGCCCGGCTTCGCCGATGCCGGCCCGGACGCCCTGCGCGTTCTCGTCGGTCCCGGCCGCCCGGGCGTCGATGCAACCTCCGTCAGCGGATCGCTGGGCGCGCAGTTCCTGCTCTGGGAGTACGCCACCGCCGTGGCCGGCCGGATCCTCGGCATCAACCCGTTCGACCAGCCCAACGTGGCGGAGTCGAAGGAGAACACCCAGAAGATCCTCGACGAGTCCGGCGACGGCCCGCTGCCGGAGGGTGAGCCTGCCCTCGTCGACGGCGCCGTCGCGGTGCACGGCGACCTCGATGGGCTCGGCTCCCCCACGGACCTCGCCGGCGTGCTCAGGGGGCTGGTGGCTCAGGTGCCGCCGCGGGGCTACCTGGCCGTGCTGGCCTATCTCGACCGCGACGGCGACGGCGCCGCCGAAGGCGTGCGCCCCCGGCTGGCCCGCGCCGCAGGGGGCCGCCCGGTGACGTTCGGCTGGGCGCCGCGCTTCCTGCACTCGACCGGGCAGCTGCACAAGGGCGGCCCGCCGGTCGGCGTCTTCCTGCAGGTGACCGGCGCGGTCGAGCATGACGTCGACGTGCCCGGCCGCCCCTTCACGTTCGGCCGGCTCGAGCTGGCCCAGGCGCTGGGCGACCAGCGGGCACTGGCCGGCCGCGGCCGGCCCGTCCTACGGCTTCACCTCACGTCACGCGCGGCCGGGATCCGCCAGCTGCTCGACGCGGCCGAGGCGCCTGGAGGACTCGGGACGTGACGGCCAGCTACCCACCACTACGGGAGATCCCGCCCGAGGACGCCCCGCCGCACAAGGCGGTGCCGCCGCGCAACCCGCTGCGCGACGTCCGGGACCGGCGCCTCCCGCGGGTCCCCGGCCCGTGCGCGCTGGTCGTGTTCGGCGTGACCGGTGACCTGGCCCGCAAGAAGCTGATCCCTGCGGTCTACGACCTGGGCAACCGTGGCCTGCTGCCGCCAGGCTTCGCGATGGTGGGCTTCGCCCGCCGCGACTGGGGCGACGGCGACTTCGCGGAGCTGGCGAGGTCGGCGGCTGAGCAGGGCGCGCGCACCGGTTTCCGCGAGGACGTGTGGCAGCGGCTGGCGGACAGCATCCGCTTCGTCCCGGGCTCTTTCGACGACGACCAGGCCTTCGACACCCTGGCCGAGACGCTGATCGAGATGGAGGAGTCGCACGGCATCCAGGGCAACGCCGCCTTCTACCTGTCCATCCCGCCGGCGATGTTCCCGATTGTGCTCAAGCAGATGCAGCGCACCCGGATGGCCGACAACACCGAGCGCGGCGGGTGGCGACGGGTCGTCGTGGAGAAGCCGTTCGGCCACGACCTGGCCAGCGGCAGGGAGCTGAACGCGCTGGTCGACGAGGTGTTCACCCCGCAGGACGTCTTCCGGATCGACCACTACCTCGGCAAGGAGACGGTCCAGAACCTGCTCGCGCTGAGGTTCGCCAACACGCTCTTCGAGCCGGTCTGGAACGGCAACTACGTCGACTCGGTGCAGATCACGATGGCCGAGGACGTCGGCATCGGCAGCCGCGCCGGGTTCTACGACAGCGCGGGCGCGGCGCGCGACGTCCTGCAGAACCACGTCCTGCAGCTGCTGGCTCTGACCGCGATGGAGGAGCCGGCCACGTTCGACGCCGAGGCCATCCGCACCGAGAAGGTCAAGGTCCTCGGCGCCATCTCGCTGCCGAGCCGCCTCGGCAACTACGCCGTGCGCGGGCAGTACGACCAGGGTTGGCTGGGCGGCCAGCGGGTCGTGTCCTACCTCGACGAGGAGAACGTCCCCAAGGGGTCGACGACTGAGACATATGCCGCCGTTCGCCTTGGCGTGGAGACCCGGCGCTGGGCCGGGGTGCCCTTCTACCTCCGCACCGGAAAGCGCCTCCCGCGCCGGGTCACCGAGATCGCGGTCGTCTTCAAGAAGGCGCCACACCTACCGTTCGCGGCGACCGACACCGAGGAGCTCGGCAACAACCAGCTCGTCATCCGGGTCCAGCCCGACGAGGGCGTGACGATGCGCTTCGGTTCCAAGGTTCCCGGTTCGGCGATGGAGGTCCGCGACGTCTCCATGGACTTCCTCTACGGCGAGGCCTTCACCGAGTCCTCCCCCGAGGCCTACGAGCGGCTGCTGCTCGACGTGCTGATCGGGGACGCGACCCTCTTCCCGCGCAACGAGGAGGTCGAGCTGTCCTGGGCGGTCATCGACCCGCTGGAGGAGTTCTGGGCCGGCTCGAAGCCGGAGCTCTACCGGGCCGGTGAGTGGGGCCCGAAGTGCGCCGAGGAGATGCTCGCCCGTGACGGCCGCGTCTGGAGGCGGCCCTGATGAGCACCCCACGAAATCGCTCGCTCCGCTCCCGATTCCGCGGGGACCCCGCATGACGACGATCCTCTGGGACACCCACGGCGCCGAGATCGTCAAGACGCTTGCCGCCGAGCGCCGGGCTGCGGGGGCCCTCGCCAGCGGGCTGGCCCTGACCCTGGTCGCCATCGCCGACGAGAAGCACGTCGAGGAGGCTCAGTCCGCGGCGACGGCCGCCGCTGCGGCGCACCCGTGCCGGCTCCTCGTCGTCGTGCGCCGAAAGCTGGAGGCCGACGACCGCCTCGATGCCGAGGTGCAGGTCGGCGGTCGGCTCGGCACCAACGAGTCGGTGGTCATGCGCATGTACGGCCGGCTGACCCTGCACGCGGAGTCGATCGTGCTGCCGCTGCTCGCCTCGGACGCGCCGGTCGTGACGTGGTGGCACGGGGACACTCCCCAGGTCCTGGCGCACGACGCGCTCGGCGTGCTCGCCGGCCGGCGGATCACCGACTGCGCCACCGCGGAGGACCCGATCGCGGCGCTGAAGCAGCGGGCCAGGGACTACGCGCCGGGCGACACCGACCTGGCCTGGACCCGGGCCACGCCGTGGCGGGCGCTGCTCGCGGCCGCCTTCGACGACCTCGTCGGCGGGCCGAAGTCCGCCGAGGTGCATGCCCAGGCGGGCAACCCGAGTGCCGTCCTGCTGAGCGGCTGGTTGAAGGCGCGCTTGGGCATCAGGGTCCGGCAGGTCGAGTCCGAGGGGCCGGGGATCACCGCGGTCGAGGTGCGGCTGGACGGCAAGGACGTCGTGCGCATCGACCGCCCCGACGGGTACCTCGCGACGCTCACCCGCACCGGGATGACCGACCGGCAGCTGCCCCTCAAGCGCCGCCCGTTGAGCGACCTGATCGGCGAGGAGCTGCGCCGGCTGGATGCGGACCAGCCGTACGCCGACGCGCTGTCCGCAGCGACCGGCGAGAAGGACCTGGACACCCGACCGGCGATGCGCCAGCACGTCTGGGTGGATCCCATGGCGCCGGCCGGTCGGCGTGCGACGAAGAAAGCCGCCGTACCGTCACCGTCGAAGCGGACGGCCGCCAAGAAGTCCGGCACGAAGAAGAGCACGGCAGGGAAGACCACGACACGGAAGAGGTCCTCGTGAGCACCCCCACGGTCCTGGTGCACCGCGACCCGCAAGAGCTGGCCGCGGCCGTGGCCGCGCGGCTGCTGACCCGGCTGGTGGACGTCCAGTCGGCACGCGGCGAGGCATCGGTCGTGCTGACCGGCGGCGGGATCGCCCGACTGACCCTGCAGGCGGTCGCGGAGTCACCGGCCCGGGGAGCAGTCGACTGGCGGCGCCTCGACGTGTGGTGGGGCGACGAGCGCTTCCTGCCCTCCGGCGACCCGGAGCGCAACGAGACCCTGGCCCGCGAGGCGCTGCTGGACGCGGTTCCCCTGGACCCCGCCCGGGTGCACCCGATGCCCCCGTCCGACGGCCCGGACGGTGACGACCCGGAGGCCGCGGCGGCGCGCTACGCCGAGGAGCTGGCCCGGGCGGCCAGGCCGGAGGACCACGGACCTGCGCCCGCGTTCGACGTGTGCCTGCTCGGCGTCGGCCCGGACGGGCACATCGCGTCGCTCTTCCCCGAGATGCCCGCGCTGTACGACGACCGGCCGGTGGTCGCGGTGCGCGGCGCACCCAAGCCACCACCGACGCGGATCTCGCTCACCCTCCCCGTCATCCAGGGCTCCCGCGAGGTGTGGGCGGTCGTGGCGGGCGAGGACAAGGCCAAGGTCGTCACGATGGCGCTGTCCGGAGCGGGCCCGAGGCAGGTGCCGGCGGCCGCCGCCTCCGGCCGGGACCGGACGCTGTGGCTGCTGGACCGGGCGGCTGCCGGGACGCTGCCGGCTCGACTCGGTCGCATCGCCTCACCCTGAACCCTGCCCGGCGCGGCCCCGGGGTCACCGCCGGACCTGGTCACGAGCCACCAGCGGAGCCTGCCACCGGCGCTAGGCCCGGGCTGGCCTTCTCCGGGCGGGCCGCGGTACTGGCCAGCAGGGCGGAGTAGTCCCCCGCCGACACCGGCTCGGCGGTGAGCTCGCCGCCGGGCAACGGCACTTCCACCGCCCGACCGTCCTGCACCAGCACGACCCGGTCCACCCCGTCGACCGACGTCACCGTGAGCACCACCTGTCCCACCGCGACCGGCAGCCGGTCGGCCGTGGGACTCTGCGTGGACGGCGTCACCTCGATGCGCGCGACAGCGTCGACCACGTCGACCAGCCGCAGGCCCACGTCGGGCCCGAGCGCGCTGGCCAGCCCGATGTCCCGCTGCTGCTCCGACGGGCCGTCGGCCAGGCGATCGAGCAGGGCGGCCACCACCGGTTCCAGCCCGGTGGCGTCCAACGGCTGCCTCTGTGGGACGAGCTGCGCGTCACGGTTGACGAAGAAGACCTGCGGGACCGTGACCACCGGCCCGGTCACCGTTGCACTCGGGGAAGGGGCCGGTGCGGTCTCGAGGAGGCGGTACGGCACGTCGTCGGGGTCGACGGCGCGGGTCGTGCCGTCCTGGGGCACCCCGCACGCCGCGAGCGCGGTGAGGCACACGAGAGCCAGCGTGCGGGCCTGCCCTGCGAGTCGCGTCCTCCTCACGAAGCCGCTCCCGCCGCCCGCGCCGCTTCGGGGAGCTGCACGGTGAACCTGGCCCCGACCCCGTCCGGCCCGGAGGAGCACCACACGGCGCCGCCGTGGGCCCGCACCGTCTCGGCGACCAGGCTCAGGCCGAGCCCGGTGCCGGGCAGCGACCCGCGAGAGCCGCCCCGCACGAACCGCTCGAAGATCCGCTCCCGCTCCGCAGCCGGCACGCCAGGTCCAGCGTCCTCGACGGTGATGAACACCCCGTGCACCGCAGCCGACACCGTGACCGAGGTCAACCCGCCGCCGTGCCGGTCCGCGTTCTCGAAGAGGTTGACCAGGGCCCGGTGCAGCTGGGCCTTGTCAGCATCGACGAGGGTGGGGGGAGCCGACGACGCCGGCGGGCGCAGCAGGTGAGGGTCGTGCCCGCTGGCCTCCAGGGCGTGCCGGACCACGTCGCGGGCATCCACAGTCGTCGGCACGAGTGCAGCCGAACCGGCCTCCATCCGGCCGATCTCGAGCAGGTCCTCGAGCGCACGCTGGAACCGCTGCAGGTCCCGTGCGATCAGGTCGAGCGCCCGCTGGGAACGCTCGGACAACTCGTGCCGCCGGCCCTCCAGCACCTCGACGCTCGTCACGAGGGCGGTGAGGGGAGACCGCAGCTCGTGACTCACGTCCGCGGCGAACCGCGCATCTCGCTCTATGCGCTCGTGCACGGCGTCCACCATGCTGTTGAACGAGCCGACGATGGTGGCTAGGTCCGGGTCCTCGGTCGAGACGAGCCGGGTGTCCAGCGCGCCGCCGGCGATGCGCGCCGCCGCTACCGCCACGTGGTCGAGCGGGGCCACCACCCGGCGAGCGGCCCACCTGCCCAGCAGCGCACCCGCGAGCGCCGTGATCACGGCGAACACGGCGAGAACGACGCGCAGCGTCTCGAGCGTCCGGTCGAGCTCAGGCGTCCCCTCGATCTCGTAGAACTCTGCGCCTACGGAGGGCAGCGGGACCCCGACCATCACCGCCGGCCGCTCCTGCGCGGGCTGCCACGTGACGGCGACGGTCCCTGCCGCGACGGCGTCGCGCAGATGGCCGGGAAGGGTTCCAACGCCGACCTGCAGGGACGAGGAGAACCAGTGGTCGCCGCGCCGGACCAGGACCGTCGCGTCTGCCGGCGGTGACACCGAGCCCAGCACGTCGCTGACCTCGGCGCCGGAGGTGAGCAGGCCGTCGCGAACGTAGGA
>DASVBQ010000140.1:0-2059 GCA_036375795.1 Actinomycetes bacterium | reverse complement strand
CGACTGGGGTCCGACCACCGCCGCGTACCGCGACCTGATGACCCGGTGGAAGGCGGCCGGGTCGGCTCCCAAGGGGGTCGACGACGAGCTGTGGAAGCGGTTCCGCGGCGCCCAGGACGTCTTCTTCGGTGCCAAGCAGGCTGCCATGTCGGAACAGGACTCGGAGTTCCGCGCCAACGGTGTCGCCAAGCAGGCGCTGGTCGAGGAGGCGGAGGCGCTGCTGCCGGTCCGCGACCTCGGTGCGGCGCGGGTGGCGTACCGCGACATCCTCGACCGCTGGTCCGGCATCGGCAAGGTGCCGCGGGAGATGATCCGTCCGCTGGACAGCCGGCTGCGGGCGGTGGAGACCGCGCTCCGGAACGCCGAGGACGACCGCTGGCGTCGGACCAACCCCGAGGCCCGGGCCCGAGCCGAGGACACCGCCAGCAAGCTCGAGTCGCAGATCGCCCAGCTCGAGGAGCGGGCGGCGAAGGCCGAGGCCCGCGGCGACGCCAAGGCGGCACGGGACGCCCGCGGCTCGGCCGACACCTACCGCCAGTGGCTCGAGCAGGCCCGCAAGGCCGCCGACGACTTCAGCGGCTGATCATCCGACCTCGGGCAGGTGCGGCGGGCTGGGACGACCGTTGGTGACTTCTGGGCGCCAAGCAGGGCTGCCGCCAGCCGGCGGCGTCGACCGGATCTGACTTGCCGGCGCCGAAGGACCTCAGGCCCGCCGCAGGGTTCGACCGGATGAGACTTCCGGGCGCCAAACGGCCTCAGCCCAGGCGCCGGCGTCGACCGGATGTGACTTCTGGACGCCCCGAACGGGCCGCGGGCCGCGGCCTCAGCCGCCACACGTGACTTCTGGGCGCCAAACGGCCCTCAGGCCAGCCGCCACCGTCGCCTACAACGTGACTCCGGGCGCTCAACGCCCTTCCGATGCCCCGGCGTACGACCGCGACGCACCCGTCAGAGACGGGCACCCCGCCCGAGCGACCCAGGACTCACTGCCGGATCCGGTAGACGTCGAACACGCCCGGCACCTGCCGGACTCCGCGGAGCACGTGGTCGAGGTGGGTGGGGTCGGCCGTCTCGAAGGTGAACCGCGCCTTGCAGATCTTGTCCTTGGACGTGTTCAGCGCCGCGGACAAGATGTTGACGTGCTGGTCGGACAGCGCCCGAGTGATGTCGGACAGCAGCCGGTTGCGGTCCAGCGCCTCCACCTGGATGGCGACCAGGTAGGAGCTGTGCGCGGTCGGCGCCCAGGAGACCCCCATCATCCGCTCCGGGTGCTCCGACTGCAGGTGGGTGGCGTTGACGCAGTCGGTGCGGTGCACCGAGACCCCGGCACCCCGGGTGATGAACCCGACGATCTGATCGCCCGGCACCGGCGTACAGCACTTGGCCAGCTTGACCAGCAGGTCGGTGTCACCGTCGACCTCGATGCCCGAGTCCGACGCCGACGACTTCCGACGACGTCGACCGGTGACGACCTGGTCCTCGCTGATCTCGTCGGCGGTGGCGTCCTCGCCACCCTCGGTCGTGATCAGCCGGTTGATCACCGCCTGCGGTCCCACGGTGCCCTCGCCGACGGCCGCGTACAGGGCCGACACGTCGGGCAGCTTGAAGTAGCCGGCGACCGCGGTCAGGTGCTGCAGGGTGAGCAGCCGCTGCAGGGGCAGCCCGGCCTTGCGCAGCTGCCGGGCGATCGCCTCCTTGCCGCTCTCGATCGACTCCTCACGGCGGCCCTTGATGAAGTGATGCCGGATCTTGTTCCGCGCCCGCGGGCTCTTCACGAACTCGAGCCAGTCGCGGTTGGGCCCGGCGTTGTCCGCCTTGGAGGTGAGGATCTCCACCACGTCGCCGTTGGCCAGCTCCGACTCCAGCGGCACCAGCCGGCCGTTCACCCGGGCCCCGACCGTGCGGTGACCCACCTCGGTGTGGATCGCGTACGCGAAGTCGACCGGCGTCGAGCCCTGCGGCAGGGCGTGCACGTCACCCTTCGGGGTGAACGCGTACACCTCGGTGGAGTTGATCTCGAAGCGCAGCCCGTCGAGGAACTCCCCCGGATCCGCGGTCT
>DASVBQ010000134.1:0-11848 GCA_036375795.1 Actinomycetes bacterium | reverse complement strand
GGCCACGTCGCCGACGTCGGCGCCGGCTCCGATGTCGCGTGCCGCCAGGCCGGTGAGGGCGCCGCGGTAAGCCACCCGCAACGCGTCCAGTGCGACCGCGCCGTACGCGGAGGCCACCGGCGACTCGGAGCCCGGGTCGGCGCCGACCGCGTCGAGCAGCCACGAGCGCAGACCGTTCCACGTGGGCCGCACCGACGTGTCGCCGGCCAGCAGCCGCCAGTGCTCCGGGTGGCGCACCAGATGTCCGGCGAGCGCGTCGCTGGCGCCGAGGACGCCCAGCAGGCCCCGGCGCAGCGACTCGTCGGTGTGCAACGCCTCCAGCAGCGCGGTCGCGTCGCCGGTCGCCTCCAGCAGCCCGCCGAGAGCGCCCAGCGCGGCGTCGGGGTCGGCGACCACGGCCAGGGCCGAGAGCACCTCCTCGTCGGCGAGGACCGGGGCGAGCGTCGGTGACTCCAGCGCTGCGGCCGCCCGGCCCGGCTCGCTGAACCCGACGCGCGCGAGGCGTGCGCTGGCACTCGTGCCGCGGGCGGACGTCACGCCGCCACGCTATCGACGGGTGGCGGCATCTCGGCGGATCACGGCGGCGAACTGCTCGGCCACCGGCCGCCATGTCGCCTCGAGCTCTTCCGACGACTCCGTCACCTCGCGCACAAGGTCCTCGGGCCGGCGGCCCGCGGCCAGCAGGAACGGGCTGTCCTCGCGGGCCCAGCTCGCGGCGATGTCGGGCGTCACCTCCGGGTGGCCCTGGACTCCCCACGCGAGCGCGCCCAGCCGGAACGCCTGGTGCCGGTACGCCGCAGAGGTGGCGAGCAGCACCGCACCCGCGGGCAGCTCGGCCATCTCCTCCCAGTGCCACTGCAGCACGCGCGGGCGGGCCGGCAGGCACGACAGGACGGGGTCGGCGGCGGCCTCGCCGGTCATCTCGACCTCGAGCACTCCGAGCTCGGGACCCTGCGCGCCCCGCAGGACCCGCCCGCCGCAGGCGACGACCAGCAGCTCGGCGCCCAGGCAGATGCCGAACGCGGGCACCTCCGCGGCCACTGCGTCGGCAAGCAGCGCCCGCGTGGCGGGCAGCCAGGGGCACGCGTCGTCGTCGCCGGGCCCCATGGCTCCGCCGAGCACGAGCAGCCCGGCGTACGTCGACAGGGCAGGCAGCTCATCCCCCACGTACGGGTGGCACACGTCGAGACCGAGGCCGGCGTCGGCGAGCCAGCCGCCCCACCACCCCGGCCCGGTGCCCCGCTCGTGCTGGACGACCAGGAGGCGCGGGACGGCGCTCACAACACGGAGAGGTAGCGGTCCAGCTCGAAGGCCGTCACCTGGCGGCGGTAGTCGGCCCACTCCGCGCGCTTGTTGCGCAGGAAGAAGTCGAACACGTGCTCGCCGAGGGTCTCGGCGACCAGCTCGCTGCCCTCCATGGTGCGGATCGCGTCGGACAGGCTGGCCGGCAGCGGCTCGATGCCCAGCGCGCGGCGCTCTCCGTCGGTGAGCGTCCACACGTTGTCCTCAGCTCCCTCGGGCAGGTCGTAGCCCTCCTCGATGCCCTTCAGCCCGGCGCCCAGGATGACGGCGAACGCGAGGTAGGGGTTGCACGCGCTGTCCGGGGACCGGAGCTCGACCCGGGTCGACTGGCCCTTCGCCGGCTTGTACATCGGCACCCGGACCAGCGCGGACCGGTTGTTGTGGCCCCAGCAGACGTAGGCCGGCGCCTCCCCGCCGCCGGAGAGCCGCTTGTAGGAGTTGACCCACTGGTTGGTCACCGCGGTGATCTCCCCGGCGTGCCGGAGCAGGCCGGCGATGAACGCGCGGGCCACCTTCGACAGCTGGTACTGCGCGCCCGCCTCGTAGAAGGCGTTGCGCTCACCCTCGAACAGCGACAGGTGGGTGTGCATCCCCGACCCCGGGTGCTCGGTCAGGGGCTTGGGCATGAAGGAGGCGTAGACCCCCTGCGACAGCGCGACCTGCTTCATCACGTGCCGGAACGTCATGATGTTGTCGGCCGTGGACAGGGCGTCCGCGTAGCGCAGGTCGATCTCCTGCTGGCCGGGCGCGCCCTCGTGGTGGCTGAACTCCACCGAGATGCCCATGGACTCGAGCATCGTGATCGCGTCGCGGCGGAAGTCGTGGCCGATGCCGTGGGCGATGTGGTCGAAGTACCCGCCTTGGTCGACCGGGATCGGCGGCGTCCCTCCGACCGGGTGGTCGCGGAAGAGGAAGAACTCGATCTCCGGGTGCGTGTAGAAGGCAAAGCCCAGGTCGGCAGCCTTGGCCAGGGTCCGCTTGAGGACCTGGCGCGGGTCGGCGTACGAGGGCGTGCCGTCCGGCATGAGGATGTCGCAGAACATCCGCGCGGTGCCGGGCGACTCCGAGCGCCACGGAAGGATCTGGAAGGTGCCCGGGTCCGGCTTGGCGAGCATGTCGGACTCGTAGACCCGGGCGAAGCCCTCGATCGCCGACCCGTCGAAACCGATGCCCTCGTCGAAGGCGCCCTCGAGCTCGGCCGGAGCGACCGCGACCGACTTGAGGAAGCCGAGGACGTCGGTGAACCAGAGCCGCACGAAGCGGATGTCGCGCTCCTCCAGCGTCCGGAGCACGAACTCCTGCTGCTTGTCCATGGCCGCATCGTGCCGGTCGGGTGTTACCGCGGTGTTACAAGCGCGGAGCGGGCCCGTCGCCCATCCGTGGCAGTCGGTGTGGTCGGCCGGCCGAGTGA
This sequence comes from Actinomycetes bacterium, assembly GCA_036375795.1. GTDB lineage: Bacteria > Actinomycetota > Actinomycetes > JACCUZ01 > JACCUZ01 > DASVBQ01. Next base: position 9,135 of record DASVBQ010000134.1, on the reverse strand, counting down.
GGGCCGATCGGGTGCAGATCTTTACCCAATTCGCGACGGTGCGTGGCTCTCGGCAGACTGTGCCGTGTCGATCATCTGACCAGGACCCCTTCCCTGCCGGGAAACCCCTACACGAGGAGAGCCCCCATGCCCCGCACCACCGCAGTTCGCACCCTCCCCCGCGCCGCTGTGGCTTTGTTCGCCGCCCTCGCTCTCGCCGTCGCCGCGGCGCTGCTCACCGGCGCGGGCCTGACCGGCAGCGACTCGGCCGGCGCGTCGTGGCACAAGTCGAACCAGGCCGGCGCGTCGTGGCACGTGGTGACCTCGACGGAGACGGACGGCGCTTCCTGGCACTGACCTCAGCTCCTGGCACTCACCTCGACATCCTCCTAACGGAGTGAAACCTGCCGATTTCGCAGCGTGATCGGCCGCTATGCCCCAGACTGCTGGGGTGCCGCGACGCCCAGCCGCCGATCACCTGATCTGGCTGCTCAGTGCAGGTCTCGCTGCCACCGGGCTGGCCCTGTGGTGGTGGGGCCCCGTGCTGCCCGACCTCGAACCGCACCTGTGGTGGCCGGCTCTGGCACTGCTGTTCGGCCTGAGTGAGCGCTTCGCCGTCCACCTGCCGTTCGGCCGCGACAACCACAGCATCACCTTCAGCCAGGCGCCGCTGGTGCTGGGGCTGTTCTTCGTCGATCTCGACCAGCTCCTGCTGGCCGCCTTCGTCGGGATCGCCGGAGCGCAGGTCCTCGGCTACCGGCACTCCCCGATCAAGTTCGCCTTCAACACCGCGTCCAACATCGCCCAGGTGTCCGTGGGTGCCGCGGTGTTCGCCGCGACGATCGCCGTCCTGGACGCCGACGTACGCGACATCGGACCCGCTGCCTGGGTTGCCGCGCTGGCCGCCACCCTCGCCGCCGACCTCGTCGCCAACCTCGCGCTCTACGTGATCATCAGCCTCCGCCGGGGCGGCTGGAGCTGGCCGGAACTGCTCCGCACCTTCGCCAGCGCCGTGGTCAGCACGGTCGTCGTCACCGACCTGGCGCTGGTGACTGCCCTGCTGCTGCGCCGGGAGGCGCGGGCCCTGGTCCTGCTCGCGGTCGTGGCGGTCCTGTGCTTCCTGCTCTACCGCGGCTACCACGTGCAGCGGCTGCGCTACAGCCGCCTCGAGCTGCTCTACCGCTTCACCCGGTCCGTCGACCAGGCCCTGCAGGACGGCTCGGTGCTCGCCACCGTCACGGCCGAGGCCCGCGAGCTGCTCCGGGCCGGCCACGCCGAGGTGGCCCTGTGCCCGTCCCGCATCCCGGACCCGGAGTCGGGCCCGTGGTGGCGCGAGGCGTGTGGGGGTGACCTGGTCCGGCTGAGCCGCGGTGACGACGGGGCGGCCCACCGTGCGCTGCGGTCGGCCGGGCACGTCGACGGCATGGCCGCGCCGTTGCGCGAGGGCGGCGACATCGTCGCCGTGCTCGCCGTGGCCGACCGACTGGACGACGTCAGCACCTTCGACCGCGAGGACGCCCGACTCTTCGAGGCGCTGGCCGGTCATGCGAGCGTCGCCCTGGCCAATGCGGGCCTCGTCGAGCGCGTGCGGGCCGCGGCACAGGAGACGGAGCACCTTGCCCTGCACGACCCGCTGACCGGCCTGCCGAACCGGCTGCACTTCCAGCAGCGGCTCGAGCGACGGCTCACGACCACCGGCTCGGCCGCCGTCCTGCTGATGGACGTCGACCGGTTCAAGGAGGTCAACGACACCCTGGGCCACGACGTCGGCGACCGCCTGCTGCACGAGGTCGGCACCCGGCTGCGCCGGCTGGAGAGCGACGAGACCGTCGTCGCCCGCCTGGGTGGCGACGAGTTCGCCGTGCTGCTCGGCGGCGAGGACGTGCACGTCGAGGGCATGGTCGCCCGCATCGCGCGTGACATCGCCGCTCCGTTCGTGCTCGGCGACCTCACGCTCGACGTCACGGCCAGCATCGGCATCGCCGTGACGCCGCGGGACGGGTCGTCGGCTGCCCTGCTGCTGCGGCGGGCCGAGGTCGCGATGTACGACGCGAAGCGGGGACTCACCGGGGTCGCGCGCTACTCCCCCGACCGCGATCCGTACAGCTCCCGGAGGCTCTCGCTGATCGCTGACCTGGCCCGAGCGCTCGACGACGGGGCCCTCGAGCTGCACTACCAGCCGCAGGCGAACCCATCGACCGGTCAGGTCACCGGCGTCGAGGCCCTGCTCCGCTGGAACCACCCGGTCTGGGGGCAGGTCCCGCCGGACGAGTTCATCCCGCTGGCCGAGCACACCGGGCTGATCCGCCCGCTCACCCGGTTCGTCGTCGAGACCGCGGTGCGGCAGTGCGTGACCTGGCGGGAGGCCGGCACGCCGGTGCTGATGGCGGTCAACGTCTCCATGCGCAACCTGCTGGAGCCCGAGCTGGCCGACACGGTCGCCCGGATGCTCGTGCAGGCCGGCCTGCCGGCTGGGTTCCTGAAGCTCGAGGTGACCGAGAGCGCGATCGTCGCGGAGCCGGAGCGCGCCCTGCAGGCGCTCGAGCGGCTGGTGGACCTCGGCCTGTCCGTGTCCGTCGACGACTTCGGCACCGGCTACTCCTCACTCACGCGGCTGCGCAGCCTCCCCGTGCAGGAGGTGAAGCTGGACCGTGCCTTCGTCCGCCATCTCGCGGACCGCGAGGAGGACCTCGCCATCGTGCGCGCTGTCGTGAGCCTCGGCCACGACCTCGGCCTCGGCGTCGTCGCAGAGGGCGTCGAGGACGAGCGGAGCTGGCGGATCCTGCAGGACCTCGAGTGCGACCTGGTGCAGGGCTACTTCCTGGCCCGCCCGATGCCCGCGGAGTCGATGACCTGCTGGCTGCGCGACCACATGTCGAGCTTCGCGACCCGGCTTCGCGGGCAGGACCCGGACAGGGGCCCGGGCGTCGAGGACGAGACGGCACGACCGCGCCGACAGACCGGCACGACCGGGCCGTAGTCGCTGGCTAGGCTCGAGACGTGGCTCAGCTGCGTCTCGCCCTCGCCCAGCAGAACCCCACCGTCGGGGACCTGGACGGCAACGCCGAACAGGTTCTGCGCCTCTCCCGGCAGGCCGCAGACGCGGGCGCTCACGTCGTGGCCTTCCCGGAGATGGCCCTGACCGGCTACCCCGTGGAGGATTTGGCGCTGCGGCGGTCCTTCGTCGACGCCTCCCGGGCTGCCCTGGGCGACGTGACGAAGCGACTGGCCGCGGACGGCCTCGGCGACCTACTGGTCGTCCTGGGCTTCCTCGACGGAGCACCCGACGCCGTCCCCATCCTCGGGACGCCGCAAGGTGCCCCGCAGAACGCCGCGGCCCTGCTGCACGGCGGCCGGCTGGTCGGCCGCTACGCGAAGCACCACCTGCCGAACTACGGCGTGTTCGACGAGTACCGCTACTTCGTCCCCGGCACCTCGCTCACCGTCGCCCGGGTGCTCGGCGTGGACGTCGCGGTGGCGATCTGCGAGGACATCTGGCAGGAGGGTGGTCCGGTCGCCGTGGCACGAGAGGCCGAAGCCGGCCTGCTGCTGGTGATCAACGGCTCGCCGTACGAGCGGAACAAGGACGACGTACGGCTGGACCTGGTCCGCCGCCGGGCGGCCGGAGCGGGCTGCGCGCTGGCCTACGTGAACATGGTCGGCGGGCAGGACGAGCTGGTCTTCGACGGCGACTCGATCGTCGTGTCCGCCGCCGGCGAGGTGCTGGCGCGGGCGCCGCAATTCGAGGAGTGCCTCCTCGTCGTCGACCTGGACCTTCCGCCGGCACGCGTCGCGGCCGACGCTGGCACAGCAGGCATCGAGCGCGTGGTGGTGTCGACGCAGCCCGTTCCGACGTACGAGGCCAGGGCCGGCGTCGTCGCGCCGCGGCTCGTCGACACGGCGGAGATCTACGCGGCGCTGGTCACCGGGCTGCGTGACTACGTGCGCAAGAACGGCTTCCGGACCGTCGTCCTCGGGCTTTCCGGCGGCATCGACTCGGCGCTCACCGCGACGATCGCCTGTGACGCGCTGGGCGCCGCGAACGTGCGCGGGGTGTCGATGCCGAGCCGCTACTCATCGGAGCACTCGCTCGCCGACGCCGCCGAGCTCGCGCGACGCACCGGACTCGTGTACGCCACGGTGCCCATCGCGCCGATGGTCGAGGCGTTCCAGTCGTCGATCGAGCTGACCGGGCTGGCGGAGGAGAACCTCCAGGCCCGCGTGCGGGGCACGACCCTGATGGGGCTGTCGAACCAGCACGGGCACCTGGTCCTGGCCCCCGGCAACAAGTCCGAGCTCTCGGTTGGCTACTCGACCCTCTACGGGGACTCGGTCGGCGGCTATGCGCCGATCAAGGATGTGCCCAAGACGGTGGTCTGGGAGCTAGCCCGGTGGCGGAACGCCGATGCCGAGGCACGCGGCGAGGTACCGCCCATCCCGGAGTCCTCCATCACGAAGGAGCCCTCGGCGGAGCTGCGGCCGGGCCAGCTGGACCGCGACTCCCTGCCGGACTACCACCTGCTCGACGACATCCTCGACGACTACGTCGAGATGGACCGCGGGTCGGGCGAGCTGCTTGCGGCCGGCTTCGAGCGCGAGGTGGTCGAGAAGGTGCTGCAGCTCACCGACCACGCCGAGTACAAGCGCCGCCAGTACCCACCCGGGCCGAAGATCTCGTTCAAGGCGTTCGGCCGGGACCGCCGCCTTCCGATCACCAACCGCTGGCGCGAGCACGCCACCCCCGAAGTGGGTCTGGACGACGTGGCACCATGAATGTGTCCGGGGACTCCACCAGGGAGCCTCGAGACGTCCGGGAGGACTCCATGTCCGAGACCACCGCGCCCTACGGGTCGGGCCCGTCGGCAGCCGGTGCCGCCCCGCCACCCAAGCGCGTCCGCATCCATCACCTGAGGGCCATGAAGGAGCGCGGCGAGCGCTTCGCCATGCTCACGTCGTACGACCAGCTGACGGCGGAGATCTTCGACCAGGCCGGCATCCCCGTCCTGCTCGTCGGTGACTCGGCAGCCAACAACGTGCTGGGCTACGAGACGACGCTGCCGATCACCGTGGACGAGCTGCTGCCGCTCGTACGTGCCGTGAGCCGCAGCGTCCGCAGTGCCCTCGTCGTCGCCGACCTCCCCTTCGGCTCGTACCAGACCTCGCCGGCGCAGGCACTCGAGACGTCGGTGCGGTTCATGAAGGAGGGTGGCGCCCACGCCGTGAAGCTCGAGGGCGGCACGCAGGTCGTGCCGCAGGTCGCTGCCCTGGTCCAAGCCGGCATCCCGGTCATGGCGCACGTCGGCTTCACGCCGCAGAGCGAGCACGGTCTGGGCGGCTACCGTGTCCAGGGCCGCGGCGACGCCGGCGACCAGCTGGTGCATGCAGCGCTCGCCCTGCAGGAGGCCGGAGCATTCGCCGTCGTGCTCGAGATGGTGCCTGCCGACGTGGCGAAGCGGGTCACCGCCGAGCTGACGATCCCCACCATCGGCATCGGCGCCGGCGTCGACTGCGATGGTCAGGTCCTGGTGTGGCAGGACATGGCGGGCTTGCGCAGTGGCCCACTGCCGCGCTTCGTCAAGCAGTACGCGGACCTGCGTAGCGCTCTGGACATCGCGGCGCGTTCCTTCGCCGAGGACGTCGCGCGCCGGGACTATCCCGGCGAGGAGCACACCTACCACTGACCTGCGGCGGCGCGGCGTGCTGCAGCCGCACCGTTCGCCGTGCAGCATGGCCTCGTGGACAGTGCACGTGTTCTGTTGTTGCGCGAGGCATTGGCGCGCTCGGGCTGGGTCGAGCGGACGCGCGACTTCGCCGTCACCCTGCGAAGGGTCCAGGAACCCGGTCGCCTGCTGCTCGTCGGCACGCCCGATGCGGAGCCATGGCATCTCGCGGCGCACCTCGACGACGAGGCGCGCATCTCGGGGCTCGCGCAGCTGTCGCCGACGTTGGTCCGGTGGGCACCACCGCCGCAGGCTCCGCCCCACTTGTCGGTGACGCTGGCTCGGTTGGAGGCGGCGTCCCGCGGCGAGACGGTGTTCGTCGTGGCACCGGAGGCCGCACCCGAGTCGCTGCTCGAGCGCGTCGCCGATGCGCGGCGCATCGGCGCGACCGTCCTTTCCATCGACGTCGGTGACGACGATCTGGGTTCGATCGTTCACGACAGGTTGGTTGTTCCGTCGTGTTGCGATGTCTCACTCGTCGCGACATCGCAGGCCTCGGACGTCGTCGACTTCGACACGGTGTCGCACCTGGTGAGTGTCGCGGCGGGTGAGAATGTGTCGCGCGCATCAATGCGCGATCGCATCGCGCGCATGCTCGAACGAGTGAGTGGACCAGCTCCCCGCGCCTAGTGGAGCAGTGTTTGACCACTCTGCATGAATGGCCGCGATCCCGTTGCTGGACAACGGTTTCTGCGCTTCGCACTAGGTGACAGGTACTGACAGGTCAACCATTCTGCGTGTCGTGCGACATTCGTCTTCGCGTGCTCAAGGCCACGTCTTGCCCGGTCGATGCGATGCATGCACGAAAAAGAGATGCGACGAAATGCTGGTAACCATCGCGTCGTAGTGCGATCTTTTCCGATGAACACGTCGACCAACCGGATCGACGAACGAGCGCAGGAGGCGCGTGTGCCGGCCACAGAAGAAGAGACCACGGCGAAGGTGACTCACGCCGCGAGCAGTTCGACGCGGAAGAGCACCACTGCCAGGACCGCGAAGAAGGCTGCGAAGAAGTCGCCGGCCAAGAAGGCGACTGCAAAGAAGACCGCGAAGAAGTCCACCGCTAAGAAGACCGCGGCGAAGAAGGGCACCGCCCGCAAGACCACCGCAAAGAAGACCGCGGCACGGAAGACGACTGCCAAGAAGACCGCGGCCAAGCGGACCACCGCCAAGAAGTCCGCGACGAAGCGGTCCCCGGCGAAGAAGGGCACCGCCCGCAAGACCACCGCAAAGAAGCCGGCGCGGAAGCGCTAGCCAGGACACACACGTCGAAGGGGCCGCACCGATCCGGTGCGGCCCCTTCGACGTGCTGACCTCAGGTCAGTCGTCGTCCTTCCAGCGCGGGTCGCTGTCCCAGGCCTCGGTCCGCTCTGCGGCGTGGGCCAGGGCGTTCTCCGCCTCCTCGCGGGTGTCGTAAGGACCCATGCGTTCGGAGTTCGCGCACACGCTGCCCTGCTCCACCGTGTTGTGCCTGAGGCAGAACCACCACTTGTCGTCGTCGTCGCTCATGCCGCCATCCTGCCCCCGATCTAGACTTGTGCACCATGCCGCTGCTGACACCCGGCCGCATCTCGGCCGAGCGCTCCGTGCCGTCCTCGATCGACCGTCCCGAGTACGTCGGCCGGGCGGCCCCGGAGCGCTATGCCGGGCCCGAGGTCAAGGACCCAGACACGATCGAGCGGATGCGGGTCGCCGGCCGCCTCGCCGCGCGGGCCCTCGAGGAGGTCGGGCGTCACGTCGCGCAGGGGGTCACCACCGACGAGCTGGACCGGATCGGCCACGACTTCCTGGTCGCGCACGGCGCGTACCCCTCGACGCTGGGCTACCGCGGCTTCCCGAAGTCGCTGTGCACATCGGTCAACGAGGTCGTGTGCCACGGGATCCCCGACAGCACCGAGCTTCGCGACGGTGACATCGTCAACGTCGACATCACGGCGTACATCGGCGGTGTGCACGGCGACACAGACGCCACGTATCTGGTCGGTGAGGTCGCCGAGGAGGACCGCCTCCTCGTCGAACGGACCAGGGAGGCGTTGGCCAGGGCGATCAAGGCTGTCCGTCCCGGGCGGCCGATCAGCGTGATCGGTCGCGTCATCGAGTCCTACGCGCGACGGTTCGGCTACGGCGTCGTCCGTGACTTCACCGGCCACGGGATCGGGACGGCCTTCCACTCCGGACTCGTGGTGCCCCACTACGACGACCCGTCGTACGCGACGGTCATGGAGCCGGGGATGACGTTCACCATCGAGCCGATGCTCAACCTGGGGACGCACGAGTGGGAGATGTGGGACGACGGCTGGACCGTGGTGACCAAGGACCGGCGCCGCTCGGCGCAGTTCGAGCACACGATCCTCGTGACCGAGGACGCCGCGGAGATCCTGACACTGGCGGGCTGACGGGTTCCGTCAGTGCGGCAGGGGGGTCGCAGGCAGGTTCACCACGCTGATCTGACCGGCCTCTGGGTGCGGGATGACCTTGCTCGCCATCCGGTGCAGCATCTCGCCGGTCGACACCCCCGCCACGGACGCGAGCTGGTCCAGCTTCTCCCGGCAGAGCGCGGTGAGCTCGCGCGCCACCGCCGCCGGGTCGTCGGCGACGGCCCACAGCTCCGCCCAGCTCTGCTCGTCGTTCTGCCAGTCGGCCCGGATCATCGCGAGCGCGATTCGTGTGGCATCGCTGTCCTGACCGCCGGTCACGACGCGGACGTGCCCAGGGCGGAGCCCGGCGAAACCTGGAGACGTCGCCGAGACCGGTCCGGTCTCGGTGGATGTCAGAACAGCGAACCCGGTGGCACCATCCGGGCTGCGAGCAGAATGGCCCCGGACCAGAGCGAGAGAGTCAGGAAGGGCACGAGCCAGCGGCTCACGGACAACCTCCTCCCTCGCCGACCCCCACCTACTAGCCATGCGGACGTCGCGTCGCGTGTCAAGTCCCGGCCGAGGGGTACCCGAGCGGAGTGCTCTTCCTCTTCTCGAACCGGCTCGGCTGCCTCGGCTCCCTGGCGGTCTCGGTCATCGCCACTCTCGTGCTGCTGTTCGTCCTCGGCGTGCTGTGACCGCTCCGGCCGGATGAGGGTGGCCTTGATCGGACTGGTCACGATTTGCGTTCTCACGTCGTCGCGCCAACGACCAGCCGGGGGTCGTCGTGAGGGGCGCTCAGGTGAGATCCCCGGTTGCTACCTGTGCCCATCGCTCGACCTCGCTCCGGGGCCACGGACATCCCGAGCCTGTCCGAGGGGGTTGCCGTCACCAGAGGCGAATGTCCCGCGATGGCCATGCCGTTGGTCGCCGTCGCCGTCGCCGTCGGCGTTGCGCGCCCCGCGCCGGTCGCGTCCGTGTCTTCAGGCCGGGAGGACCGTGACGGGGATGCCGTTGAGCACCGCCGTGCCGGAGAGCGGGTCGATCGGCACCTCGTCGGTCAGAAGGTTGCTGTTGAC
>DASVBQ010000126.1:0-7971 GCA_036375795.1 Actinomycetes bacterium | reverse complement strand
GGCTCGCCGGTCCTCTACTACGGCGACGAGATCGGCATGGGCGACAACATCTGGCTCGGCGACCGCGACGGCGTCCGGACGCCGATGCAGTGGACCCCGGACCGCAACGCCGGCTTCTCCACCAGCAACCCCGGGCAGCTCTTCCTGCCGGCGATCATGGACCCGATCTACGGCCACCAGGTGACCAACGTCGAGGCGCAGCTCGCCAGCTCGACGTCGCTGCTGCACTGGTCCCGCCGCATGATCGAGGTGCGCAAGCAGAACCCGGCGTTCGGCCTGGGAACCTGGGAGGACCTCGGCGGCAGCAACCCAAGCGTGCTGTCCTTCGTCCGGGCGTTCGGCGACGACATCGTGCTCTGCGTCAACAACCTGTCCCGGTTCCCCCAGCCGGTCGAGCTGGATCTTCGCCGGTGGGAGGGCTGGACCCCGATCGAGCTGCTCGGCACCGTGCACTTCCCGCTGGTCGGCGAGCTGCCCTACCTCCTGACCCTGGCCGGCCACGGCTTCTACTGGTTCCGACTCAGCCCACCGGAAGGGGACGTCTGATGCCCGCGAGCCCGCCCGCCGGCCCGGCCGGCGAGCAGCCGCACGGCCTGGACCTCGAGACCTACCTCGCGCACCAGCGCTGGTTCGCCGGGAAGGGACGCAAGTGGTCTGTCACCGGCAGGTCGACCGTCGGGTGGCTGCGCGAGCCCGCGCCGGGGACGTCAGGCGTGCGCGTCGAGGTCGTGCAGGTCACCTACGACGACGGGGAGACCGAGACCTACCAGCTCCCGCTCGCGACATACGCCGAGCCGGCACAGCACCTCGCGCACGCGTTCCTCGGCGAGGAGCGCGACCACGCCGGCGCGGAACGCTTCGTCTACGACGCCCTGCACGACAAGGACAGCACCGGGCTGTGGATCAACGGCATCGAGAGCAACGTCACCGGGCCGGGCGTCGCGTTCCACCGCGACCCGACGGCCGACAGGCTGCCGCCCGGCGGGCCCTCGATCGTCGTGGGCGCAGAGCAGAGCAACACCTCTCTCGTGTTCGGTGAGACGGTGATCCTCAAGGTGTTCCGGAAGGTCTCCCCTGGCATCAACCCGGACATCGAGATGCACAGCGCGCTGGCCGCGGCGGGCAGCACGCACATCGCCACGCCGCTGGGCTGGCTCGAAGGCACCTGGACCGACCCCGACGGTGGCCGGGTCACCGCGAGCCTGGCGATGGCACAGGTGTTCCTCAAGGGCGCAACCGACGGCTGGGAGCTCGCGCTCACCAGCGTCCGCGACCTCTACGCCGAGGCAGACCTGCACGCCGACGAGGTCGGTGGCGACTTCGCCAGCGAGGCCAGCAGGTTGGGCGCGGCGACGGCCGAGGTGCACGCCGCGCTGGCCCAGGCCCTGCCGACCGGCCTGCTCGAGCACAAGGAGCTCGCCGCGCTCGCGGAGGGCATGCGCGCGCGGCTGGACCGGGCCGCGACCGACGTACCCGAGCTGGCGCCCTACGCCGACGCCCTTCGTGCCGCCTTCGACGACGTCACCGGGCTGGACGAGCCCGTCCACGTCCAGCGGGTCCACGGCGACTTCCACCTCGGCCAGGTCATGCGCACGCTCGACGGCTGGAAGCTGCTGGACTTCGAGGGAGAGCCTGCCAGGCCGCTCGCGGAGCGCCGGGCGCTCGAGTCGCCGATCAAGGACGTCGCCGGCATGCTCCGCTCGTTCGACTACGCCGCCCGCCACCTGCTGTCCGACCATCCGGGCGACCTGCAGCGCGCTTACCGCGCGAACGAGTGGGCGGAGCGCAACCGCCAGGCCTTCCTGGACGGCTACGCCCGGGCGGCTGGCAGCGACCCGCGCAGGCAGCCCGTCCTGCTGCGCGCCTTCGAGACCGACAAGGCGGTCTACGAGGTCGTCTACGAGTCCCGGAACCGGCCAACTTGGCTGCAGATCCCCATGACGGCGATCCAGCGGCTCGCCGCGGAGGAGTGAGACCGACCATGTCCCAGGGAACCCAGCCCGCCCGGCCGACCGCCGGCAGCGTGCCCAGAACGGCACCCGCGAGCACCGAGGACCTGCACCGTCTGGTGTCCGGCACCCACCACGACCCGCACTCGATCCTCGGCCCGCACCCTCACGAAGGCGGCGTCACGATCCGCACGCTGCGACCGTGGGCGACCTCGGTGTCCGTCGTGCTCGGGGACGAGCGCCACGAGATGCGCCACGAGAGCTACGGCGTCTGGGTCTGCGTGCTGGCCGGCAGCGCGGTTCCCGACTACCGGCTCGAGGTGGCCTACGACGGGCCGCGACGGGTCACCGACGACCCGTACCGCTTCCTGCCCACGCTCGGGGAGTTCGACCTGCACCTGATCGGCGAGGGCCGACACGAGGAGCTGTACCGAGTCCTCGGTGCGCACACCCGCTCGTACGACGGCGTCGCCGGCCCGGTGCACGGCACGTCCTTCGCGGTCTGGGCGCCGAGCGCCCAGGGAGTGCGCCTCACCGGCGACTTCAACTACTGGGACGGCCGCGCCCACCCGATGCGCGCGATGGGCTCGACCGGTGTGTGGGAGCTGTTCGTCCCCGAGATCGGCGACGGCGCGCACTACAAGTTCGACGTCCTCGGGCAGGACGGTGTCTGGCGGCAGAAGGCCGACCCCGTCGCCTTCCGCGCCGAGACGCCGCCCGCCACCGCATCAGTCGTGTTCACCTCGCAGCACGAGTGGGGTGACGACGAGTGGATGCGCACCCGCGGGCAGCGCGACCCCCTGGCCAACCCGATGAGCACGTACGAGGTGCACCTCGGGTCATGGCGGCAGGGGCTGGGCTACCGCGAGCTCGCCGACCAGCTGGTCGGCCACGTGCAGTACCTCGGTTTCACCCACGTCGAGTTCATGCCGGTGGCGGAACACCCCTTCGGCGGGTCCTGGGGCTACCAGGTGTCGTCGTACTTCGCACCGACCTCGCGATTCGGCAGTCCCGACGACTTCCGCTACCTCGTCGACCGGCTGCACCAGGCCGGCATCGGCGTGATCGTCGACTGGGTGCCGGCCCACTTCCCCAAGGACGCGTGGGCGCTGGCCCAGTTCGACGGTACGGCGCTGTACGAGCACCCGGACCCGCGGCGCGGCGAGCAGCCCGACTGGGGCACCCTCGTCTTCAACTTCGGCCGGATCGAGGTGCGCAACTTCCTCGTCTCCAACGCCCTCTACTGGCTCGAGGAGTTCCACATCGACGGGCTGCGCGTGGACGCCGTCGCCTCGATGCTCTATCTCGACTACTCCCGCGAGGACGGCGAGTGGACGCCGAACGAGTTCGGCGGACGGGAGAACCTCGAGGCCGTGTCGTTCCTGCAGGAGGTCAACGCCACCGCGTACAAGCGGGTCCCGGGCATCGTCACCATCGCCGAGGAGTCCACCGCGTGGCCCGGCGTCACCCGGCCCACGCACCTCGGCGGACTCGGCTTCGGGTTCAAGTGGAACATGGGCTGGATGCACGACTCGCTGGGCTACATGGCCCTCGAGCCGATCTACCGGCAGTACCACCACCACCAGATGACGTTCTCGATGATGTACGCGTACTCGGAGAACTACGTCCTGCCGATCTCGCACGACGAGGTCGTGCACGGGAAGGGCTCGCTGCTGCGCAAGATGCCCGGCGACCGGTGGCAGCAGCTGGCGAACCTTCGGGCGTACCTCGCCTTCATGTGGGCGCATCCCGGCAAGCAGCTGCTGTTCATGGGCTCGGAGTTCGGCCAGGAGTCGGAGTGGGCGGAGTCGCGCTCGCTGGACTGGTGGCTGACCGAGAACCCGGACCACCGGGGCGTGCAGACGCTGATGCACGACATGAACAGCGTCTATCGGGACAGCCGGGCGCTGTGGACCCGAGACGCCGACCCGTCGGGCTTCGAGTGGATCGACGCCAACGACTCGGGCAACAACGTGTTCTCGTTCCTGCGCTGGGGTGACGACGGTTCGGTGGTCGCCTGCGTCGCGAACTTCGCCGCGGTCCCGCACGAGGGCTACCGCGTCGGCCTGCCGCGCACCGGGCGCTGGGACGAGGTGCTCAACACCGACGCCGACGCCTACGTCGGCAGCGGGGTGGGCAACCTCGGCGGTGTCGACGCGGGACCCGAAGGGTGGCACGGCCAGCCGGCGTCCACGACGCTGCGGGTTCCGCCGCTCGGCACGGTCTGGCTGCGCCACAGACCGTCGTGACGGGAGCCGCACGCGGGTGACGGTCCGACTCGTCTACGAGACGCACTCGACCACACTGGACAACGAGGAGGGCATCGCCACCGGCTGGCTACCGGGTGAGCTGTCCGCGACCGGCCGAGAGAACGCCGCGGACCTGGGCCGCCGTCGCCGGGACGACGGCGTCGACCTCGTGGTCAGCTCCGACCTGGCCAGGGCGCTCGAGACCTGCCGCATCGCCTTCGAGGGTTCCGGCATCGAGGTGCGCACCGACCCGCGCCTGCGGGAGTGCGACTACGGCGAGCTCAACGGCGCCCCCGTGCGGGTGGTCCACGCCGAGCGACGGGCGCGCGTCGACCGGCCCTACCCGGGCGGGCAGAGCTACCGGGAGGTGACGTCAGGCCTGCGGCAGCTGCTCGACGAGCTGCTCGCCGAGCGCGATGGGCAGCGCGTAGTGCTCGTCGGGCACGCGGCCACCCGCTTCGGTCTGGACCACCTGCTGACCGGCCGCCCGTTGGAGGCCTCGGTCGTCGCGGCGTTCGGCTGGCGGCCGGGCTGGGAGTACCTCCTAGGCCCCGACCTGCCGCACGTCGAGGTGCTGGGCCGGGCGGACGCGCTCTCGGCCGGCGACGAGGTCGTCACGGTGTACCGAGCTGCCTTCGGCGCGCCCGGGTACGACGAGACCGAGGAGCAGGTGCGCACCTTCGCCACCGAGGTCCTCCCCAAGCACGCGACCTACGCCGGCTTCCGGATGGCGGTGCTCCGCGAGAAGGGCACCCTGCTGGGCTTCGCCTACGGCTACACCGGTGAGCACGGCCAGTGGTGGACCGAACGGGTCAAGACGACCGCTCCGAGCGAGGCGGCCACGGTCCTGGGCGCCTGGCTGGGCGGACACTTCGAGGTCGCCGAGCTGGCGGTCGACCCGGGCGCCCAGGGGCGCGGGTTCGGCGCAGCACTGATGGACGCGCTGCTCCTGGGCATACCGCACGACCGGGCGCTGCTCTCGACGTATACCGGCGACCGGCCGGCCACCCGCCTCTATGCGCGGCTGGGCTGGCGACGGCTGGTGTCAGGCGTGCTCGACGGCAGCGACCTGTGGGGCCTCCACCTCGACCGTGGACGTTTGCCCGGGTGATAGGGAGGAGACGAATGCAGGCGAACGTCCCCTACCGAACCGATCGGAGCTCCGATGAATACCCGCACCATCGCCATCCTCGCCCTCGTCATCGCCGTGCTGCTGGTGATCTTCCTCTTCGTCATCTGAGGCACGCCCTCGGCGAAGGCCGCCCTCCCCTCGGGGACGGGCGGCCTTCGTGTGCCGGTCAGAACAGGGCGTTGGCCAGCGCGGTGCGGGCCTTGGCGACGCGCTCGTCGGAGCTGCCGACGAGGTCGAACAGCCCGACGAGATGCGTGCGCGCCCGATCGCGGTCGTCGCCGCTGGTCCGACGTACCAGCTCGACCAGGCGGCCGAAGGCATCCTCGACGTGGCCGCCGAGCAGGTCGAGGTCCGCGGCCTGGGTCTGCGTCGCCACGTCGTCCGGGCGCGCCGCGGCGGCCGCGCGCACGGCCTGGGCGTCGAGTCCCTGCGTGCGGCGCATGAGCTCCACCTGCCCCAGCCCGGCCCGGGCCTCGTCGTCGTCCGGGTTTGCCTCCACGAGCGAGCGGTAGGCCGCCGCCGCGGTGTCGAGGTCACCGCGTTCGATCGCGTCGTAGGCCTCGTCGTAGCGCGGGTCGATGGTCGGCTCCGGTTCCTCGGTCGGCGCGGCACTCTCCGACACCCGCCCGGTGACGCCGTTGGCCTCGGCGACCTTCAGCAGCTCGTCGAGGTAGGCCCGGACCTGCGGTTCCGGCAGGGCGCCCTGGAAGAGCGGGATCGGCTGGCCCTTGACGACGGCGTAGACGGCCGGGATTCCCTGCACCTGGAAGGCCTGTCCCAACCGCTGGTTGGCATCGACATCGATCTTGGCGAGCAGCCAGCGCCCACCGTCGGCGACCGCGAGGCGCTCCAACAGGGGACTCAGCTGACGGCACGGCCCGCACCACTCGGCCCAGAAGTCGATGACGACCGGGACGGTCATGGACTGCTCGACCACCACCGCCTGGAAGTCGGCCTCGGTGACGTCGACCACCACGTCTGAGGCGGCGGCCACACCGGACCCGGCCGCGCCGGTACGCGGAGCCGCCGGGCTGCTGCCCAGACCGGAGAGGTCGACCGCGCCGTACGGGTTGAAGCTGCCTTGGCTCATGCCCCCAGTCTCCCTCAACCGCGTGGGGCGCTCCGAGGAGACCTAGAAGCGGGGCGGCTCGTGGTAGTCGCCCCACTCGGCGCGCAGGGCGTCGCAGATCTCGCCGAGGGTGGCCTCGGCGCGGGCCGCGTCGAGCATCGCGGGGACCATGTTCGCGTCGGTGCGCGAGACCTCGACCATGCGAGCTATCGCCGCGTCGATGGCCGCCTGGTCGCGCCCGGCTCGCCGCTCGCCCAGGATGCGCTTCTGCTCCCGCTCGACCTCGTGGGAGACCCGCAGGATCTCCAGCGGCTCCTCGACGGTCTTGGTGTGGCAGTTGACGCCGACGATCTTCTTGTCGCCCTTCTCCAGGGCGCGCTGGTAGGTGAACGCCGCCTCGGCGGTCTCGGACATGAACCAGCCGTCCTCGATCCCACGCAGCAGGCCCGAGGTGATCGTGCCGTCGCTGCCCATCTCGCGGATCCGGGTGAAGATCGCCTCCGCCTCGGCCTCGATCTTGTCGGTCAGCGCCTCGACGTACCACGAGCCGCCCAGCGGGTCGGCGACGTTGACGACGCCGGTCTCCTCCATGATCACCTGCTGGGTGCGCAGCGCGATCTCGGCGGCCTTCTCGCTGGGCAGCGCCAGGACCTCGTCGAGGGCGTTGGTGTGCAGGGAGTTCGTGCCGCCGAGCACTGCGGAGAGGGCCTCGACGGCCGTCCGCACGACGTTGTTGTCAGGCTGCTGCGCGGTGAGGCTGACGCCCGCGGTCTGCGTGTGGAACCGCAGCCACTGCGCCTTCTCGGTCTTGGCGCCGTAGACGTCACGCATCCAGCGGGCCCAGATGCGCCGGGCCGCGCGGAACTTCGCGATCTCCTCGAAGAAGTCGATGTGCGCGTCGAAGAAGAACGACAGGCCGGGTGCGAACTCGTCGACGTCGAGCCCGCGCGACTGGCCCAGCTCGACGTAGCCGAAACCGTCGGCGAGGGTGAACGCCAGCTCCTGCGCGGCCGTCGAACCGGCCTCGCGGATGTGGTAGCCCGAGACCGAGAGCGGCTTGTACGCCGGGATGTGCGCGACGCAGTACTCCATCAGGTCGCCGATGAGCCGAAGGTGCGGCTCGGGCGGGAACAGCCACTCCTTCTGAGCGATGTACTCCTTGAAGATGTCCGTCTGCAGCGTCCCGTTGAGCCGGCCGATGTCGATCCCTTGCCGCTCGGCTGCGGCGAGGTACATGCAGAACACGGGTACGGCCGGCCCGCTGATCGTCATCGAGGTCGTGACGTCGCCGAGCGGGATGTCGGAAAACAGGACGTCCATGTCGGCCGCGGAGTCGATGGCCACGCCGCAGTGACCGACCTCGCCCAGCGACCGGGTGTCGTCGGAGTCCCGGCCCATCAGCGTGGGCATGTCGAAAGCCACCGACAGCCCGCCACCTCCCGCCGCGAGGATCATCTTGTAACGCTCGTTCGTCTGCTGGGCGTTGCCGAACCCGGCGAACTGCCGGATGGTCCACGTCCGTCCCCGGTAGCCCGTCGGGTAGAGACCGCGGGTGTACGGGAACTCGCCCGG